>JAQGHJ010000064.1 GCA_028288905.1 Phycisphaerales bacterium
CGGGGGCCAGGTATGCCCCGTCGAGGTCAACCCGGCGGAGCCCTTCGTACCCGCGCCCGACGCCGGCGATCCGGCCGCCTGAAACGGCGACGTCGACCCGCTCGACCTCGCCGGTAAACGTGTTGACGACCCGCCCGTTAACGACGACCAGATCGGCCGGCGCGTCGCCGCGGGCGACGGAGAGTAGCCGAGTTGTCGAGTCCATCGAGGGGGGCGGAGCGGCGGTTCGGGTCGGACCGCGCGAGCATAGCACGCGCCTGCCGGGCCGTGAAGGGTCGCAGCGCCCAATTTGTCTGTGCCGTGCGTGGGCGGTCCATATAATGGGCAGCCGGCGTCGCCCCGCTCCTAACGACGTGGCGTGGGTGCCATGGGCTGACGTGCCCGCGTGCCCGTGGCACGCCGTGATGCTGCCGGACGCATCCGTGTTTTGTACATTCTTCCTTTGTGATCGACGTGCTGCCCGACATCCTCCGCCGCGTCGATGCCGGGCAGCCCGTCGCCCTGTGTACCGTCGTCCGCACCCGCGGCAGCGCGCCGCAGAAGGCCGGCGCGGTGCTCGTGGTGGCGCAGGACGGCGGGACGAGCGGCACGATCGGCGGCGGGTGCGTCGAGGCGGAGGTCCGCACCCGCGCCCTCCGGCTGCTCGCGGCTGCGGGCCCGGCCCCCGTCCCTGCCGGGCGGCTGTTCACGTTCAAGCTAGACCATGACCTCGGGTGGGACGACGGGCTGGTGTGCGGTGGCACGATGGAGGTGGCGGTCGAGGTGATCGATTCCCCCGCCGCCGCTGTTGGCCTGCGGCGGGCCGCCGCCGACCTGGCGGCCGAGCGGACCGCAACGGTGACCGTGTTCGCCACCGACGACGCGGGCCGGACGGCGGCGTTCGAACGGGCGGTGCTGCCGACGCCGAGCCTCGTGATCGCCGGTGCCGGGCACGTCGGGGCGGCGCTGGCGGCCGTCGCCCGGCTGACGGACTTCCGGGTGACCGTCATTGACGACCGGCCCGACCTGGCCTCGGCCTCCCGCTTCCCGGGTGCCGACTGCATCATCGGCGAGATCGAAGAAGTGCTCGCCCGGTTCCCGATCACCCCGCACACGTACGTAGTGATCGTCACCCGCGGCCACCGCCGCGACGGTCGGGCGCTGGCGGCGGTCGTGAATTCCCCGGCGGCGTACGTCGGGCTGATCGGGTCCCGGCGGAAGATCGTCACGATCTTCGAGGAGTTAGCGGCGGCCGGCGTGCCGCGCGACGCGTTGCGACGGGTGCGGGCTCCGATCGGGCTGGACGTTGGGGCGGTGACGCCGGCCGAGATCGCGGTGAGCATCGCGGCCGAGCTTGTGGCCGTCCGCCGGGGCGCGGGGGACCGGGCGGCGGGGCCGATGCGCCTGGCGGATGAGGTGTTTGACCGGGCGCTCGCCGAGGTGAGACCGGTCGCCCTGTAGGAGCGGCCGAGCCCAGCCACCCCGGCCGCACGAGTCGTTCCGATGACGGCGGGACGGGTCGACGCGGCCGTTTAGGTCGACGCGGCGTGCCCGGCGGCCGGGTCGCCGGGGCCGGCGTTCTGGCCGCCGAGGTTGCGGGCAGTGTTGATCAGCCCGACGTGGCTGAACGCCTGCGGGAAGTTCCCGACGAGCCGCTTGCCGACCGGGTCGTACTGCTCGGCCAGCAGCCCGACGTCGTTCCGCAGGGACAGCAGCCGCTCGAACAGGTCCGTCGCCTCGCGGCGGCGACCCTGCAGCGCGTAGTTGTCGGCAAGCCAGAACGTGCACATCAGGAACGCCCCCTCGCCGCCCGCCATCCCGTCCACGCTGGCGTCGTACGGGTACCGGTTGGCGAAGCCGTCGCGGACGAGCCGCCGCTCGATCAGCTTAACCGTGCCGAGCATCTTCGGGTCGTTCGCTCCGATGAACCCCATGAGCGGGAGCATGAGCAGGCTGGCGTCCGGGTCGGCCGACCCGTAATACTGGGTGAACGCGCCGACGGCGGGGTTGTACCCCTCGGCCATCACCTGGGCCTTCACCCGGTCGCGGGCGGCCCGCCAGCGGTCGGCGTCGCCCGGCCGGCCGAAGTGTTCGACGTCCGCCACGGCCCGGTCGAACGCGACCCACGCCATCACCTTCGAGTGGGTGAAGTGCCGCGGCGGGCCGCGGACCTCCCAGATGCCCTCGTCCGGCGCGGTCCACCGGTCCTCGAGGTGGTTGACGATCGCCCGCTGCACCCGGGCGGCGTCCCCGCTCTCGGCCAGCCCGGCCCGGCGGGCCAGGTGCAGGGTGGCGGTGACCTCGCCGTAGATGTCGAGCTGGTGCTGGTGGTAAGCGCCGTTCCCGCTCCGGACCGGGCGGGACCCCTCGTACCCGGACAGCCACGGCAGCTCGATCTCGGTCAGCCGCCGCTCGCCGGTGACGCCGTACATGATCTGTAGCTTGGCCGGGTCGCCGGCGACCGCGTTCACCAGCCACTCCCGCCACGCCTTGGCCTCGTCGAGGTACCCGCCGGCCGTCAGGGCGTACAGGGTGAACGTCGAGTCGCGGAGCCAGCAGTAGCGGTAGTCCCAGTTCCGGACGCCGCCGATCTCCTCGGGCAGGCTGGTGGTGGCGGCCGCGGCGATGCCGCCGGTCGGTAGGTAGGTAAGCGCCTTCAGCGTGACGAGCGACCGCTGGACGGCCTCCCGCCACGGGCCGGTGTAGGTGCTGCGGCCGGACCACTCCGCCCAGACCGCCTCCGGCCCCGCCCGGGCGACCTCCGCGTCGACGGCCGGCGGCTCGGGCAGGTGGCTCGGGTGCCAGCTGAGCGTGAACGGGACGCGTTGGCCTTCGCCGACCGCGAACTCGGCGGCGGTATGCATGTTCCGGCCGTACAGCGGGACGCCAGCCCGCAGGCACAGCGCGTCTGGTCCCGCGGTGGCCCGGATGCCATGCCGCTCGCCGTCTCCGCCGGTCGTCCGCCGGACCCACGGCACCACCGACCCGTAGTCGAACCGGATGACCAGCTCGCAGTGCATCCGCACGTGCCCACGGGTGCCGAGGACGATCCGGACGAGGTCGACGACCTTGTCGTTCGGCGGCATGAAGTCGACGACCGTGACGACGGCGCCGGCCTCGGTCTGGAACTCGGTCTCGAGGATCAGGGAACCGGGCCGGTACCGGCGGCGGACGGCCCGCACCGGTTCGGCCGGGGCCAGGAGCCACCGGCCGTTTTCGGGGGTGCCTAGCAGGGCGGCGAAGCAGGCAGGGGAGTCGATGCGCGGGAAGCAGAGCCAATCGATCGAACCGTCTTTGCCCACAAGGGCGGCCGTGTGGCAGTCGCCGACCAGCGCGTAGTCCTCGATCCGAGACGCCATGACGGTCCTGTACCGATTCGGGCGGGCTCGTACGCCCGTTGGAATGTCGTCCGGCAGGTCGCCGGACGGAGACCCGTCGCCCGCGGGTCGAACCATAGCGGGATCCCGTCGCGCCGGGAACGGCGAACCTGCACGGGTCAAACCGGTTGGCGGCTCACCGCGGCCGCTTCGTACGCCCGTCACCGGCTTCGGCCGACGCGGTGTCAGGCGGGGTCCTGTCCGCTCCCGGTTGCTCGTCCGCCCGCTTGGCCGCCGCGATCGAACGCAGCATCTCGGCCAGTTGGTCCTCCATGTCGTTCTTGATGTTGTTGAGGACCGTGGCTTGAACCACGGGCTTCTGGAGCACCAGCCACTCGACCAATCGGCTCGCTAACTCGGTTTGGCTGAGGGCGTGGCGGCGGGCTTGGCGTGCGAGGACGTCTTTGGAATCGTCGGCGATCTGCAGGCGAATGAACGGGGATGAACGCTTCACGAATGCATGTCCTCCGGAACGAACTACCCCGTTATAATCCGAACAATCGGGTGCCTTGCCCGATCTAGGCTTCGCAAGATAGTATCGATCGCACCACAACGTGCCTAAAAAATCTGGCGCCGAAGCAGCCTTGAGACGCACGGCCTAAGCTCGGCCGCCGCCGATTGGTAGCAACGCTCCACGCGGTCAACGATAGGTTTCGGTGCGTCGAATCAATCTTCGAATGACTGTAGTTGAAACAAGCCACAGTGAACCGTTTCACCGGTTCATCAGACATGCGTTGTAGAAAAACGACGACGTGCGGTTGAAGGGCCACGCGGGAAACGAACGCGTTGATCCGATCGAGGCGTCAATGAGTCGGCGTCCCCAAGGCACCTCTCGCAGAAGCTGTTGTCCATGCCGCGTGAGACAGCACTGCCTAATATACACAGCGAGCTCGACGTTGGGCCTACCGGGATTACCCGAAGCATAAGTGGCGGCCCGCCGCCGCGGACTGAGCCGCAACCTGTCTCCCCCTAGTTGACTTGCGGCTGGCGGATGAATTCAAAAGGTCCCACGTATCGGCCTCTGAATTCAATGAAGCGCGTGGCGGCTTGCCCGGGCTAGATCAGATAATCGGCACGACCGGCCCAGCGGGGCCGGCGGAGGCTGGCTATGCCAAAGTTCGAGCGGCAAAAGCGAAGACGCACGCGGCCGATTGTTCGGCCGCGTGCGATCACCGTTGGGCAACGCGGACAATGTTGCCCGGTTAAGTGAACTCGCGCGAGCAGCTTTAACCAACCGCCCGCCGGTCTGCTTCAACGCTCCCATTGACTGGCGACTCGCCGGGAGACCGATTATCCACGTTAGCGGCTGCCGGCCGGGAGCGGGGTGGCCTCGACGCGGCCGGCGGCCGGCTGGGCATCCATCCCGCCGCCGGTCAGACCGGCGGCCATCGCGGCCTGCTTGATCAGCTGGTGGTGCTGGGCCAGCTTCGGAGCCGTCATGGCGGCAAACTGCTTCACGTCCGCGTTCTTGGCCGTCTGAGCCTTGTTCCGGAATTCGGTCACGTCGTGGGCGTGGAGGGCGTCCATGCAGCCGAGGAACGCCTGATCGTACTCCTTGCCCTCCATCGACCCGATGATCTGCAGCTTCTGGGCCTTCATGCCCGTCAGCCCCATCGGCACCTCGACCTGGTTCTTCTGGGCGACTTGCGTGAGTTGCTGGTTGGCCTGGCCGTGGTCTTGGACCAGCCGCTGGGCGATCTGCTTGACCTGCGGGCTCTGCGACTTCTGCAGGGCCTGCTGGGCCAGGGCCATCTCGAACTGGCCGTTAAGGCCGGCTTCGAGCACGAACAGCCGGTCGCCGGCCATGTCCTTCGACTGGGCGATCTTCTGGAGCTGCATGTCGGCCTGCTGGTCGACCTGCTTCGGCTCCATCATCGCCATCGCCTTCTCGGCTGTCAGGGCCGGCGGCACCGGCTGGTTCCCGCCTGCCCCGGGTTGTGCCGAGCCCGGCTGGTGGACGCCCGCCGGGGGCTGCTGCTGGGGTTGCGCCGGCGGCGTCGCCTGCGCCATACACATGCCGCCGCTCAGCACGAGGCTCGCCGTGAACGCCGCCAGAGTCTTGCCGTTCCGCACCATGATCGACCTGCCTTTCCTGATCTTCGCCCATCCGCCGGGTCGCAGACGCCATCCGCCGCGTGTCCCGACGTCGTCCTTGCCGTGTGCGCGAGCATTTCGCTCACCGCCGGCAAGTCCCACTCATCGTCCAGCCCGGTCGTGAATCGTCGCACCGGGTCGAAACGTGAGCGTGGGGTAAGCTCTACGCAACACTCGTGCCTGTGAACTGCACAACGTCATCAGGAACTGCGGAAATTGGGCATTGAGGGCTGAAAACCCTCACGAAGGCGTTCCGAAAGCGCCGCGAGTGAGTTGCGATAATGCGAAGTAGCAGAGTCTTTCCGGATGATGAAATTATCACCTGTATGAGACTAGGCGTAGTTGTCCGGGCGACTAGACATAGTGACTCATCATGATCCTTGAACGTGGGTCTCGACGCGTCGGCGTCATGCCTTAACGCGTGACCACGACTGCCGGATCAGCGTAATCCGCCCACAGCCGGTTCAGCTCGGCGGGGTCGGGTTCGCCGTCCCCGGCGACGATGCGGTACCGGGCGACGTACGGCTTGCCCGGCTCGATGACGAAGTCGCCGGCGATCGGCGGGGCGTAGCACATGAACGGCTCGGTCGGGTGCAGCCGCACCGGCTGCGGGGCGCGAAAGTTGTCCGGGGCGCACAGGACCGCGACGTACGCCTGCCGTCCCTGCGTCACGCCGGCGTTGGCGACCCAGCGGGCGCGGGAGTCGTTACCCGTGCTGCGATCTTTCCCCTCGGACGTGAGAAACCGGCTTTGGTCCGCCCCGTTGAACGAGCCGGGTCCGCGGACGCCGAGGCCGCCGTACTGGTACTTCGGCAGCTTGAGCGGGCTGTCCGAAGCGCAGGTCTGCACCAACGCGAGGTCGAGCAGCCGGTACGGTCCGCCCGGCGTCGCGTAAACGTCTACCCGCCACGTTTCATTGAGGGCGACCTTCGGCTCGGGCTTGGCGGTCAGGTCGACGAACCGGTGTTCGGCCGCGAATCCGGCCGCCGCAACGCCCGACCAGGTCCCGGTGACGCGGACGAACTCCACGGTTCCTGTCTTCGTGCCCATGTTCCAGAAGTCCGGCTTACGGCCCTCGAACTCGGTCTTGGTCCACGGGGCCCAGACGCCGTGGTGGTGCTTGTGGATCACCGGGTAGTCGTCCGTCACGGTGACGCCGGCCGGCGTGACGAGCGGGTGCAGGTACCCGCCCCGGGCGTACTGCGGCTCGAAGCCGGGTGGGGGCTCGCCCTTCTCGCCGCGGTAGCCGACCGCCAGTTGCGTTCCCGACCGGATGTCGACGCCAGTCGCGGTCCGCTCGGCCACGACGGCCGCGTCCGGCGGAGGGGTCGTAGGAACCGTGATGGCATAAGTCCGCGTCTGGCCGGCCTTCAGATCGCTCAGCTGGAACGTGGCCTTGCCGTCCGGACCGATTTGGAGGGGCACCGATTCCCGACTAACGGGATCGGACAGCAAGCAGCTCGGGCCCAACGTTCCGGCGGCGATGTCGAACGTGACGATCGAGTCGCGTCGGTCGACCGAGCCGGCCGCCACGACCAGCGTCGTCGGGCGTGTCGCGGCGGGTCGGGTCGTTGCCCTTGTGACCGCCTCGGCGGCCCCGGCCGAGCCGCCTAACGCCAGGAGCACGAGAGGGACCGCCCACGAAGGTTTCGTTCGCACCGCCATTGGAAGACCTCGGTTGAGAGATGTCTGCGTTTTGCCGACGCCGGGCCGGTTTAGGGCGCTGTCGTGGCGAGCCGCTCCGCGGCTCGCAGGTCGTGCCGCAGGCCGCGGATGTCCTGCATGA
>JAQGHJ010000075.1 GCA_028288905.1 Phycisphaerales bacterium
GAAGTCCACGTCCCGGTCCCCGACCTCGACCAGCCCGGCGTCCGACCCGTCCTCCCCGTTGTACCCCGGGTTCTCGACGATCGGCAGCGTCGCGGTCGTCACCGCCTGCGGGATCGCCCCGTTCACGTCCGCGTTCTTGAAGCTGACGAACAGGCTGTACGCCCCGGTGCTCCCGGTCGTCACCCGGCCGGTGAGCACGGCCGGGTCGAACTCCCGGTTCGGGTAGTTCCCGACAGCGACGTAGTACACGGTCCCGCGGGTGACCGCCCCGCCGACGAAACTGTCCGTCCGGTGCCCCTGGAACGCCCCGGCGGCGTCGACGACCGTCGTCCCGTTCGTCCGGAACTCGACCGGGTCCCCGTTCACTCCCTCGGCCAAGTCGTCGTCGCTGCTCAGCACCTGCTTGCCGTTGGCGTCGAACACGCGGAGGTAGGTGTCGGCGTACGCGGATACGTTCGGCGTGTCGATGTCGACCAGCAGCGTGCCGTCGTCCGGGACGGTGACGCGGTAGAAGTCGATGTCCCCCCCGCCGACCGTCTTGTTCCCGTCCATCCCGACCGACGCGTCGAGGGCCTGGGCGACGGTGCCCGCCCCGAGGTTGATGTCGGTCGCCCCGCTCAGCACGCCGTCCGCGTCGGCCGTGTCCAACGCGGCGAACGAAAGCGTGTACGCCCCGGTCTCCCCGTCGGCCCCACTCAGGGCGGTGGCCGGGTTGTAGGCGACGTTCGACGCGCCGCTAACGCCCAGGTAGTAGGACCCGGCGGCGAGAGTGGCCGTGGCCGACACGTCGCCGGTGACCGAGGCGGTGACGGCTTTCACCTCGGTCCCGGTTCCGTCGAACAGCCGGACCGACGCCCGGAACGACGGCGCGGCGACGGTGGCCGTCACGTTGCCCGGGGCGTTGACCGTGAACCGGTACAGGTCCACGTCCTTCGCCCCGACGTCGGTGGTGCCGTCCGACCCGACGGCGGCCGAGATGGCGGTGGACGCGGCGGCCCCGAGGATCGGGCCGGCGACGGCCGCGGCGATCGTGCCGTTCGGGTCGGTCGCCACCGTCCCCGCGCCGCCCGTCCCGGCGAACAGGTCGCGAATGTATTTGACGGCCGCGTACGCGTTCACCCGCTCGTACGTGTTCCCGGTCGTCTTGACGGACGTGTTCTCGTCGTCCCCGTCGACGACCTTGTCGGCCGTGTTCCGGATGATCGACTGGACCTCGGTCGTCGTCAGCTTCCGCCCGCCGAACGTGACGGCCGCCTCCTGCATCAGGGCGACGACGCCGGTCACCATCGGGGCGGCCATGCTCGTGCCGGCCAGTTCCTTCGTCCCGCCGCCGGGGACGGTGCTGTCGATGTAGGCCCCGGGGGCGAAGATCTCGTTGCCCGTGTTCGGCCGCTGGCTGAAGTAGGTCAGCCGGTCGGGGCCGGTCGTGTAATCGACCCCGTCCCCGCCGTCGACCCGGCCCTCGTTCTTCTCGTAGACCGCCCCGACGTCGAGCGTCGAGAACACGGCCGGAGCGCTCGACCCGACCTTCTCCAAGTCCGCATAGCTGTTCCCGGCGGCCGACACGACCGTCACGCCAGCCGCCTCCAGCCGCTTCACGTCGTCGTACAAGATGCTGTTGCCGGACGCGGTCGCCGAGAGGTAATTCCCGCTCCCGAGCGACATGTTCACGGCCACGATGTTGTACAGGTCGTGGTTCGTCAGCACCCAGGCCAGGGCCTTCTCGATGTCGGCGTCGTTGGCCGACACGTCGCCGCTGCGGCTCTGGGTGAAGACCTGGAGCCCGATCAGCCCCACCCCGGTCGCGACACCGATGTCCTCGTCCCTCGCCCCGATGATGCCCGCGACGTGGGTGCCGTGCTCGTCGGTCAGCCGCTCGGTGGTCCCTCCGTAGACGAAATCCTTCTCGGTCGTCTTGGCGGCCGACAGCAGCGGGTGGGTGAAGTCGACGCCGGTGTCGATGACGGCGACGCTCATGCCCGACCCGTCGATCGTGTCGAAGGCCGAGTCGCCCCGAAGTGCCGTCACGCCCATCAGATCCAACGCGGCGGACAACAGGCAGCGGGGTTCCAGGACGTCGATGGCCCAGGTAGCCCGTGCCGTCCCGCCGGTGGCAAGGGACGCCTTCCGCCCGACCAGCCGGGCGGCAAACGAGAACACCCACTGGCGAACGGCCAAGGCGGCCGACTCGGATTGACGCGATACCACCATTGATTGTTCCTGCGCAAACCCCTGTCCAACATACGGCTGACGTCGCGGGCACGTTCGAAAAGTACCCCTCGACTCACGGTCCCCTGACGCCGGCGGACGCCAGACTCTTCAAGCTCCGGCCCGTTGGAGTCGGACGGCGCACGTTTGCTTCCCCACGCATCTGCTTTCCGACGTCCGCACCACCGGCTCATGAGCTCGTCTGCCGGGCGACCCCGCAGGCAGAGTTGCGGAGTTTATTGGCGCGCGATGGAATTTTGAGGCCGGTGGTCGACACCAAAGCGGCGTGGCCCCGCCGCGCCAGTGAGCGGCGACGCCGGCGTGTGATTTTGAAGTTCGCGGCGGTGTAATCAGCGTCACGCTTCGGAGCTGGTGCCGGAACCAGCATCGATCCGGTGGACTCGCCGTATCCTCGAACGCCGTAAACGAAAATCCGATGGGCTGTGGCGGCTTCCCGATCGGGTAGGCAACTACAATGGGTAGGGAGGACGGTCGCCACCGGGTCGTCGCGGCGGTGCGGCGATAAGGGGCGATCAGTCCTAGTCTTGCGAGGCGGCTTCGGGAGACCGGCGCATGAAGTCGAGCAGGTTGTCGGCGGCTGACCTCGATTCGGCCCCCGTACATCCGAGAATCTCCCGCGGGCTCACCCGCCGTACGCCACCGGCGAACGGTGGCTCGCCGTCCCGTTTCATTGAGGCGTTGGAGCCCCGTTCCTATTGGTCCGCCGCGGGATGGGCTCCTCCCACCTTCGAACCCCCTGCCGAGATTGCCACCGCTTCCATCCACCGAGAGCTGACGCGGGGGTCGGCTGGGGACGCTCCCCACGCCAAGCCGGCCTTGGATGAGACGACCGTCCAGACCCGCGGCTCCCGCGCGCACTTCCCCCGTTGGGACGCGTCGGTGGAAGCGGGTGCCGTCGCCGCCACCGACCGCGGCGTCGAAAAGCTCTTCCCCCACGACACCGATTTGTTCCAGCCGATCCCGTCCGCCGCCGGAGCGGGCGGCGACGCGGTCTGGTTTGGCAACCCGAGCACCGACTCCGGTGTCGCCGGTGCCGTCGTCGTTGCGGTCGGCGAGGTTCGGCCGAACGGGCCGACGGTCGTGGTTGCTTCCATCGAGGCTCCGGAGTGCGACGTGCTGCTCGTCGCCCTGCCCGCGGATCAAACGGCGGGCGTGCCCGCCGGGCCCGGCAAGAGCGGTACGTTCGTCCTGCTCGGGTGGAACCCCCCGGGCCGCTCGGATTGGCTCAGCGGGTCGACGGCGACCCCAGCCGCCGATCCGTCGGTCGGGACAGCCAATGGCGCTTCCTCTACTCCCGCTGCGAACCCGGCGCCCGGAACCGTGTTCCTTCCGCAGGCGTTTCAGCCCGGACGAGGATCGGACGTTGCGGCGGGCGACGCGTCGCCGATGGGCCTGTCGTCGACCGGCAACGCCGGCACAAGCGCGGCCGTCGCAAACGCGGTGACCGCCCCGCCGCCGGCCGGTATGCCGCCGTCAACCGTAGGTCCTGCGGCGACCGCCCGACCGGCCGCGTCAGGGGTCCGCGTGACTGCTGCGGCCGCTCCGAAGGCGTCACTCGCCGGCTCCGATCGCACGCCCGCGCCTGACGGACGCTCGGCGGTCACGGGGGGTGCCGCGGGCAACCGCTCAAGCGACCGCCCCGCGGGCGGGCCGCTGACCGAGGGATGGACCGCCAGCCGCGCGACAGCAGCCGACGCTGACGGGTCGCCAAGCAACGCCGCCGTCCGCGGGGACGTCGCCGCCGCACTGGTCGGGTCGGCGGCCGCCCGCTCGCTCGCCGCGGCCACCACGGTCGTTTACCCGGCCGTCGTCAGCCTGGCCACGGGCCCGGGGGACGGCGCGCTCGCGGCGGCCGCGTTGGGGTTGGGTGCTGCCGCCCGGTTCGGGCCTGGCCAAGCGTGGAACATGGTCGAGTCGTTCCGTCCCGCCACGCTGCTCGGCTTGGCCCCGTGGACCGTCCCGGCCCAAGTCGGCCGGGAGTGGGCGTGGGAGGCGACGGCCGTCGTCAGCTTCGCCGCCGCGTTCGCCGGCTACTGCTACTGCAAAGCCGCCGCCGAGTCCCGTCGCCAGGCGGAACTCGCCGCTGCCGCAATCGCGTCCGCTGGGGAAGATCGTCGCCGGTCCGCCGGCGGCCGGCGGTTCGTGCGATCGCGCGTGATCGCCTAACCGCTTGCACGACACGTCACCCGCCGGCAGCGGGCTGGGCGACGCGGCACGACAGCCCGGGCCGATACACCTCGCACGAAATAACGCACATCCGTCAGTTCGCGCGCATCCGCCCCCGACCATCAAGCCGGCCCGTCAGTGACACGGGCTTCCAGCCCGTGCGTGGCCCGTCGGCAACCTGGAGCCGCCGGATTGTCTCGGTTCTTCTACTATCGGTCCCGCTTGCACGGGCTGGAAGCCCGTGTCACTAACGGGCCGGCTCGGCACCCTTTCTCACGTCGCGGCCCGACCCTACGTCCGGTCACGCCTAGCATCGTTGTCCTTACCGACTCTCCCAGAACTCGCCCTGCCGGTGGCGAAGCGTGGCCCTTAAACCTTCTTCTCTGGCTCTCACGGGCTGAGCGGGGAAGATTTTCACCCGCCTGCGGGTCTGACCCC
>JAQGHJ010000095.1 GCA_028288905.1 Phycisphaerales bacterium
GTACGCGAAGCGGAGCGCGGGGACGGACGCGGGCGTGATGCGTGGGTGGAGTCCCCTTTTAGCGGCAGCCCGCAGGGCTGGGCGTCGGGGTGACTTCGACCGAGCTGGGTGACCGTAGTGCTGCCGCGCACCCCGACGCCCAGCCCTACGGGCTGCCGCTAAAAGGGGACCGAAGACCGCCCCATCCGGAACCGCGACACGTGCGTTGCTCCCAAGGGGACCGTATCAGAAGCAACTGACCTGCCCCACCGAATCATCCCACACCCTTTGCCGAGGACACGATGCGACCCACCCGAACCCGCGCCGCCCGGACGCCGCTCGCCCTGCTCGCCCCCGCCCTGCTGTCCGCCGCGATGTGCTGCACCTTCCCGGGCTGCTCCGACGGCGGGCGGGACGACGGCGTCACCGCCGGCGGGGTCGGCAGCGGCGGGACGACGGCGAACCCGGCGAACACGGCCGGGTTCCGGACGAAGATCAACCAGCTGCGGCCGGGCGCGTCGAAGGCGGTCGTGCTGCGGGAGCTCGGCAATCCCGACGAGCGGCGGCTCGGGGTGGCCGGGGCCCAGCCGACCGGCCCGCAGCCGCCGGTGACGATCGCCGCCGGCAGCCGGTACGAGCAGTGGGTGTACCGCCGGGGGGACAGCGAGTACCACGTGTTTATGGGCCCGAGCGCGGACCGGACCGGGCAGTGGGAGGTCCACGCCGTGTCGGCCAACCCGGCCCGGGCGGGGACGCTGGAGCGGTGAACTGCGAGGGGGCTACTGGACCTGAGAGCGATCGGGCGCGGGTGAACGCGGCGGTTCTCAGTCGATCCAATCATCGTCATCGTCCGCGGCAGATCCCGCGAGGGACACCGGCCCGGGCGCGGGGGTGCGGGGAACGGAGAAGTCGGACGACGGATTGGGCGAAAGCACCGGACCGGCCGGCATCGCCGGGCCCGCGATTGCGGAGACCAGCCCGTCGACGTGAGTTCGCAGGGCGTGCCGGCCGGCCGGGGTGAGCAGGAACGTGGTGACCGGGCGGCCGTCGCGGAACCGCTTGTCGACGCCGACCAGCCCGCCGGCCGACAGCCGCTTGGCGTGGCTCGCCAGGTTCCCGTCGGTCATCCGGGTCCGGCGGCGGAGGTCGACGAACTCCGCCCCGCCGTCCCCGCCGGCCGACAGCGCCAGCAGGATCGACAGCCGGCCCGGATGGACGACCAGCGGGTCGAGCGGGACGGCGACGGCCGAGGCGGGGTCAGACATATCCGGTTTATCGGACCGGTCCGCGGCCCGGCTTGAGGGACGATGGGCGAGCCCGGCTGACGCGTCGCTTACGCCCATCGCTTACGCCCCCGGCTGGGTCGCCGCCGGGGCCGCCGGCGCGGCCGTGCCCGATGCGGGGACGCCCGGCTCCCAACCCGGGGCCACCTCGTTCCTCAGCTCGACGAACTGGCGGTCCCAGTTGTCCCCGCCGGTCTTGTCCCGGTTCGTGATGAACAGGTCCTTCACCGACCGCTCCGCCCCCTCGCGGAGCTTCTTGCCGAGCGGGGAGTCGGCGTTCTTCTTGGCCAGCTCGAGGTTGGCCCGGTTCCACTTGTACATCCCCTCCCAGTACGACGGGTTGTCCTTGGTGACCACCCCGCCGCCGCCGGCCGGGTCGGGCTCGGTCACGGTCGCCCCGCCGAGCCGGCCGGTCGCGATCAGCTTGCCGAACCCGTCGGCCGCCGCCTGGTGGTTCCCCAGCGCCAGCTCGCACGCCGCCATGCCGAAGTCGATGCGGGTGAGCAGGCCGGGGTTGTTCGCCGCCTCCACCTTCGGCCGGAGCCCGCCGAACGCGGTCAGGGCGGCCGTGGCCAGCGCCTTCTTCTGGGCCGGGTCGGGCGTCATCTCGGCGGCCTCCCGCTTGGTCGCCGCGTCGTACACGGCGAACTCGTCGGCCCGCTTGCGGATCCGCTCGTCCGGGTGGTTCTGGGCGAGCTGGGTGAGCACCCCGGTCATCTTCGACCGGTTCGCCGCGACCTCCGCGGCCGCCTTGGCGTCGCCGGCCCGCTTGGCCCGGTCCAGGTCCGTCGTCAGCCGGTCGAGCACGTCCCGGGCGAGGTCGAACGCGGCCGGCGCCGTCTCCTTCTTCCCCGCCAGGGCCTGGATCAGCTGGATCGCCTGGTCGATCTGCCCGAGATTCACCAGCGCCACGGTCCGCATGGGCAGGGCGCGGTTCAGCAGCGCCTCCGCCGCCGGCAGCCCGGCCACCTTCTGCTCGAACCCGTCGAGGGCGGCGACGGCGGCCTTGGGGTTGTTCTGCTGGAGGGCCAGGTCGGCCGACAGCAGGTCGACGTTCGCGAGCCGGAACCGGGCGGCGTTGGACCGGGCGGGGTCCGCCGCGGCGGCCGTCACCGCCGCCTGGGCGAGCGGGCGGACCTGCGCGATCAGCCCGGCCATCTCCCGCCCCCGCTGGGCCCGCAGCGCCGGGTCCTTCGCCTTGTCCAGCAGGGCCCGGGTCGACAGCAGCTCGAAGTACCGGGCGTCGAACTCCTGCCGGTCCCCCTTCGGCACCCGGCGGAAGAACGTGACCGCCTTCTCGTGGTCCCCCATCACCCGCAGCCAGTTCGCGAACGGCAGGAACGCCTCCCGCCGGTTGAACGGGGCGTTCGCCGCCACCTCCAGCGCCCGGGCGTACAGCTTGCGGACGGCCTGGTCCTGCGGCTTGGCCCGGTACTGGGTGTCGGCCAGGTACACCGCCCGGTCGACGGCCGTCGCCGCCATCGGGCTGGCGGCGAACCGCTTGTCCGTCCCGTAGTCCAGGTACAGGTCGGCCGCCTCGACCGGCTTGCCGAGCCGCTCGAGGAACGCCGGCGTCAGCACGGTCGCGTCCTCGACGTGCTGGGCCGTCGCCCCGCCGTCCCCCGGCTTCTTCGCCGCCATCACCCGCGCCGCCTCCAGCGCCCGGGCCAGCGCCTTCTGGTCGACCGCCGCGCCCTCCGGCTTGTACCGCTCGGCGTTGCCCATCGCCTCCAACGCCAGCAGCACCGGCACCCCCTGCTTCGACAGGTCGGTGTCGTCCGGCAGCTTGCTGACCAGCAGCTCGGTGATCAGCGACTGGAACGCCGGGAACTGCTCCCCGAGCTTCGTCAGCCGCTCGTCGGCCGCCTTCGCCAGGGCGTCGCGATCGGCCCCCGCCGGGGCGGCGGCGGCCTTGGCGGCGGCGATCCGGTACCCGAGCATCGCCATCGGGGCACCGATCGCCGCCTGCGTCGCGGCGTTGTCCGGCAGGGTCGCCTTCTGCCACGCCGCCAGGTCGGCGGCGGCCTTCTCGGCCTCGGCGGGCTTCTTCGCCAGCACGTCCGCCACCACCGCGAAGTACCGGGCCTCGTTCTGCTGCAGGTCCGACGGCGGCGGGGCCATCTCGACCGGCGTCTTCTTGTCCTCCCCCACCATCTTCTTGTTCGCCACCGCCTGGAAGTGCCGCTTCGCCGCCGCGTAGTCCGCCTTCGCCAGGCACAGCTTCCCGAGCCGCAGCTTCACGAGCGGGCCGATCCCGCTGTCGGGGTTGTCGAACTGGGCCAGGTGCTTGATCGCCGGGTCGGCCAGCTTCCGCCGCTGGTCCATCGCGGCCTTGGCGTCCGGGCCGGCCGCGTCGATCCCGATCACCTCGTAGTACGCGGTCAGCGCCGCGACGTACCGGGACTGGTTCGCCAGCTCGTCGAGCTTGACGTACTGCTCGACCCGCGGGTCGTCCGGCTTCTTGATCTGGTTCGCGATCGCCGCCGCCCGGGCGGTCGCCGTCTCCGACGCCTTCGTCAGCAAGTCGACCGCAACCTTGGCCGCCGGGCGGACCCGGGCCTGGGTGGCGGGGTGGTCGCCCCAGTACTCCAGCACGTTCACGTCCGGCTCGATGCCGCGGCTGATCAGCGTGGCGGCGTAGCCCATCATCGTGTCCGGGTCGGACAGCTTCGGCAGCAGCGCCGCCAGCCCGTCCGTGCACTGCTTGACGAGCGCGATCCGCTTGGCGTTGCTCAGCGGGGCGGGGACGCCGAGCTCGCGGATCGCCGGCAGCGCCTTGAACCCCTCCCGGTCGGCCGGCGGCACCCGCCGCTCGTCGAACAGCCGGTTCAGCAGCGAGTTGACCCCCCGCCCGGCCAGGTCGGTCATGACCGCCTCGTCGCTCAGCGCGTCGAGTCCCTGCCCGGCGGCCGCGACGGGTGAAGCCGCCGCCTGCGCGGCCGGCCGGGCCGCCTGGGCTCGCGCGCCCGCCGCCGCCGGTCCGA
>JAQGHJ010000127.1 GCA_028288905.1 Phycisphaerales bacterium
CGCCCCGCCGTCCCCGGGGACGGCTCAGCGGTACCCGCCGGAGATGTACAGCGTCTCCCCGGTGATCCACTTCGAGTCGGCCGACGCCAGGAACACGACGGCCGGGGCGATGTCGTCGACCTGCCCGATCCGCCCGAGCGGGGTGGTGGCCTCGATCGACTTGCGGAACCCGCTCTCGGCACCGGCGATCTCCGTCGACCCCTCGGTCGCGACCATGCCCGGGTTGACCGCGTTCACGCGGATCCGCTTCGGCCCCAGTTCGGCCGCCAGCGTGCGGGTGACCGAGTCGACGGCCGCCTTCGTCGCCGCGTACACGGTGCTGTGCGGCAGCGCGAGCTTGCCGACGATCGAGCTGACGTTCACCACGGTCCCGCCGGCGTCGCCGAAGTGCTTGACCGCCTCCTGGGTCGTCAGGATCAGCCCGAGCACGTTCAGGTCGAACTGCCGACGGAAGAACTCCGGGGTGATCGCCTCCAGCGGGGCGAAGTCGTACACGCCGGCGTTGTTCACCAGCACGTCGACCCGGCCGAACGCCTTCTTCGTCTCGGCGAACAGCCGCAGGATGTCGGCCGGCTTCGACACGTCGGCCTGCACGGCGACCGCCCGCCCGCCGGCGGCGACGATGTCCGTCACCACCTTGTCCGCCCCGGCCCGGCTCGACGCGTAATTGACGACCGTGGCCGCCCCCTCGGCCGCCAACTGCTTGGCGATCTCCGCCCCGATCCCCTTCGACGCCCCGGTGACGACGGCGACCTTCCCGGCGAACTTCTTCGTGGTGATCGACATGAGATGCTCCATTTTCCTGAGTGCGGTGCGGCGGGCAGCCCGCTACAATGGTTTCAAAGTGAAACCGCAACGATGGCAAGCATAGCCCGCTGGTTTCAAGAGGCAACTGGACGGCAAGATTTTCGTTTTCGGGCCGGGCCGGAGGACGCGATGAAGAAGACCTGTCTGGCCGGCAACGACTGCCCCCTGTCCCGCGCGTACGGCGCGGTCGGGGACTGGTGGTCGCTCCTGATCGTCACCCGGGTGCTGCTGGGGGAGCGGCGGCGGTTCAGCGAGATCCAGGAGGACCTGGGCGTGGCCCGGAACATCCTGTCCGCCCGGCTCCGGAAGTTGGTGGAAGAGGGCATCCTCGAGAAGGTGCCCGCCCCCGACGGCAGCCTGTACCAAGGGTACGCCCCGACCGAGAAGGGCCGGGCGCTGTTCAAGGTGATCGTCGCCCTGCTCCAGTGGGGCGAGACGAACTGCCGGGGGTCGCCCGGGGCGACGTCGTCGCTCGTCGACCGCCGCCGGGGCCGCCCCGTGCCGGCGATCGAGGTGCGGGCGGCGGACGGCCGGGTTCTCGGGCCGGATGATTTGCGGCTCGTCACTCCGGGGACTGTGAAAGCGTGATCGAGGCGCGGCGGAGAGAGGCAGCGACGGCCGTCCGCTCCTTGTGGGGCGGGCCGCCCGCCCAGGCAGCCGAAACGGTCACACAGCGACCGCGCCGTGGCCGTCCTCTCCGGCCACTTCATCTCCGCAATTCCCTCGACCGGCCGAGGCTTCGGCAAACTTATGCTCTGACGCTCCGTGTCGAATCGCACAAGGGGTTCGGGCGGACAGGATCGCGTGCCGGTACGCACGTCCCCAACCGTCGCCCGTCCGCCGCCCGCGGCCGTGCGTCCGGCTTGTCCCGCGCCTACACTTGCGTCCGATATGTTCACCGGCATCGTTGAGCGGAGCGTCCCCGTCCTGTCGGCCGAGCCGACCCCGGCCGGCCGGCGGATCGTCGTCGCCGCCGACTGGCCGGACGTGAAGCACGGCGAGAGCGTGGCCGTCAACGGCGTGTGCCTGACCGTGGCCGACCAGCCGCCCCGCGGGCTCGCGTTCGACGTGATCGGCGAGACGCTCGCCAAGACGACGCTCGGCACCTTGCGGGCTGGCGACGACGTTCACGTCGAGCGGTCGCTGCGGGTCGGGGACCGGTTCGACGGGCACGTCGTCCAGGGCCACGTCGACGGGACCGTCACGGTCGTCGCGATCGCCGACGACCCGGCCGACTGGCGGATGACCGTCGAGGCCCCGGCCGACCTCGCCCGGTACGTGGTTCCCAAGGGGTCGGTCACGCTCGACGGGGTCAGCCTGACCGTCGCCGCCGTCGACGGCAACCGGTTCACGGTCGCCCTGATCCCCACCACGCTCCAGATCACCCGCCTCGGCCGACGGAAAGTCGGCGACCGGGTCAACCTCGAGTGCGACGTGATGACGAAAACGATCGTCGCGACAATGGAACGCCTTGAAGCGTTGCGGCGTTAGGGTGAAGATAGGGTAACGGAGTGTGGGTGAGTCGGCGGTGGTGACTCGTGGGTCGAGAAGGGCCCGCGTTGGCAGCGATTTGGTTTCCCGACCGACCACTCCCGACTCCCGACGGACGCCGCATGGACTACCGCCCCACCATCGCGATCACCATGGGTGAGCCGGCCGGGATCGGGCCGGAGGTGGTGGTAAAGGCGCTGGCCGACCCGGTCCTGCGGCAGCGGGCGAAGTTCGTCGTGTACGGGATGAACGAGCTGCTGGCGTACGCAGCCGACCTCGCCGAGCACGACGTGTTCTGGTGGCGCGACCCGTACCAGGGTCGGCTCCGGAGCTACCCGCACGACGTCGTCGTCGTCGACCACGACCAGTACACGTTCCTCGGGACGGACATCCGGGGCCCCAGCCGGGTCGGCGGCGAGGCGTCAATGCGGTTCTGCCTCGACGCGATCGACGCGGCCATGCAGGGCGTCGTCGACGGGGTCGTGACCGCCCCGATCGCCAAGGAGTCGTGGAAGCTGGCCGGGTATCCGTACCCGGGGCACACCGAACTGTTCGCCAGCCGGACCCAGGCGAAGCGGCACGCGATGATGTTCGCCGGCGGGCCGCTGAAGGTCGTGCTGGCCACCGTGCACATCCCGCTGAACAGCCTGTGGGGCCGGCTGAACATCGGAGCCGTGTTCCACCCGATCGAGCTGGTGCACCAGGCGATGGTCGAGTGGTTCGACACGCCCAAGCCACGGATCGCGGTCGCCGGGGTCAACCCGCACGCGAGCGAGAACGGGCAGTTCGGGGACGAAGAGGAGCGGATCATCGCCCCGGCGATCGCGATGGCCCGGGAACAGGGCATCGACGCGACCGGCCCGTACCCGCCGGACACCGTGTTCATCGCGGCCAAGGACGGGAAGTTCGACGCGGTCGTGGCCATGTACCACGACCAGGGGCTGATCCCGGTGAAGCTGCTGGCGTTCGACCGAGCGGTGAACGTGACGATCGGGCTGCCGATCGTCCGGACCAGCCCGGACCACGGGACGGCGTTCGACATCGTCGGCCGGAACCGCGCGAATCCCGGCAGCATGCGGGCGGCGATCGACCTGGCGATCGAGATGGCCGGCAAGCGGCACGCCCGGCGGCAGGCGGCGCAGCCGTCGCCCGGACTGTAGCGGTCGGAGGTGTGGGGGAGGTCACGCTCGCCTTGCTCCGTGCGGCCGTCCGGTGAGCCACCTCTCGCCCGCTACCGCCGGAGGCGGGACACCTAACACGCCGGCGCGATGTACCGGACTTCCCGCGCCCGCGGACCCTGTTTTCCTGACGAACATCCGCGGCGGCACCGATGTGGTGTCGGACAGGCTGTCGCGGCGCTCGGGCTGGTCCGATTGTGGTGCTCGATGGGGCACTAGGTCCGCGAACGTTCTGTCAACAGAAAACCTGACGGCGGCGGGCGTCCGATAACCGACGAAAACCCCCTCCGGCTCCCCCCGATCGCCCCTTCCGGCGGAAGTTGGCCATTTTATCTCTAAAGTGGGCCGCACCCAAGCCGATGACCACACCTGTGGCGGGCAGGCTATTTGACGTGGCTTGCCGGGCAATACGCCGCACCGACCGCTCGCGACCAACGCCAGACCAAGGCGCGTCGCACACGTCACCAAACGGGTAACGGGAGAAGGTAATGACCCCAGTCGTCCAGGAGTCCCCCACGTCGAGCCGCCGGCCGGTCCGCGCCACGCTGAACAAGTCGTCCCGGTCCGAGGTGCCGCTGTCGGCCCTGGACAACGACCCGCACATCAAGCAGGTGTGGGCGGACTACAAGGCCGCCCCGACCTCGGAGCTGCGGAACGAGTTGATGGAGCATTACCTCCCGCTGGCCAACAAGTGCGCCCAGCGGCTGCACCAGAAGCTGCCGGCCGTCGTGCAGGTGGACGACCTGATCTCGGCCGGGGTGCTCGGGCTGATGGACGCGATCGAGGCGTTCGAGCCGGGCCGGGCGATCAAGTTCGCCACGTTCAGCGCCCTCCGCATCCGCGGGGCGATCCTGGACGAGCTGCGGTCGATGGACTGGGCCCCCCGCCAGGCCCGGAACTGGGCCCGGAAGCTGGACAACGCGAGCCGCGACCTCCAGGGGGATCTCGGCCGCAGCCCGACCGACCAAGAGATGGCCGAGAAGCTGCAGCTGCCGGCGACCGAGTACGAGCACGTCTGCCGGACGAGCCGGAGCGTGACGTTCACGAGCCTGAGCCGCCGCCGGGAGAACACGAGCGAGGGCGACGAGATGGAGCCGTACCTGGCCGTCGCCGACGACCGGGCGGTCGACCCGCTGCAGGAGAGCCAGCGGCGGTTCCTCAAGGGGTACGTCACCCGCGGGCTGAGCCGGGCCGAGCGGCTGCTCGTGACCCTGTACTACTACGAGAACCTGACGATGCGGGAGGTCGGGCAGGTGCTGGACCTGAGCGAGAGCCGGGTCAGCCAGCTGCACAGCCAGATCATCAACCGGCTGCGGGACGCGGCCAACTCGACCGGCCGGGCCCTGCGGGAACTGGAAGAAGCGGCGTGATCGAGCGCGCGGCCCGCGCGGCCGCTCACCCGCACCCGACGCGACCGTCCGAAGCCTGCGGCGGGCGACCCACCCATCGGGTCGCCCGCTGTTTTTCGTTCCCGCCCTGGACGCGGCCGCCCCGCCCGGCCGTCGCCGCCGGGCGCCGGGTCTGGACGAACGCGGCCCACCCCCTACGATCCGCGGCTCCCCCGACCCAGGAGCCGTAGTTGCCCGACCGGATCGACCCTTTCCTGCCGCTCGCCGCCGTTGTAGCCCCGGACGACGCTCCGCCGCCGCGGCGGCTCGACGTCGCCGTCCTCGTCGCGCTCGTCCTCATGCTCGCGACGGTCGCGTACGCGCTGCGGTGTGGCACCCCGCTGATCTGGGACGGGTCGTACCAGCTCGGCGAGATGCTGATCGCCGGCGAGCCGTACGCGTACCTCACCCGGTTCCACACGCTGATCGTCTGGCGGCCGGTCGTGTGGGCGATGCGGTGGACGGACGACGTCCCGACGCTCCAGGCGATCTACGGGGCGCCCTTCCTGCTCGCCCCGGTCGTCGGGCTGGCGGCCAGCTGGTGGTTCGTCCGCCGCCGGCAGCCGGGGCTGGTCGTGTGGGCGGCGGTGGGCATTCTGGCGACCGCGCTGCCGGGGCAGATCTTCGTCATCAACGACAGCGTGTTCCAGCAGCACCTGTTCTGGCCCGTGTTCGTCGGGCTGCTCGTGCCGCTGACCCGGCCGCAGCGGGTCGCGTGGTACGGGCTGGTCGTGTTCCAGTTCGCCCACCAGATCGGGCTGGTGCTGCTGGCCGGCGGGTGCGGGGCGGCGTTGCTGGTCGCCCTGTTCGCCCGGGACCGCGCCGACCGCCGCCGGCTGCTGCTGGCGGCCGCGCTGGCGGCGCTGCTGGCGGCCGCCATGGCGGGGAAGGTGTGGCTGACCAGCCGGCCGACCAGCCCGTACTACGACTCGTTCGCCGCGGCCGAGGCGACGTGGCAGGTGGCCCAGCAGCGGTGGTGGCGGTCGGTGACCGGGCTGCCGTTCCGCGGGCTGAAGCTCGTCTACCTGGCGGCCGCCCTGCTCGCCCTGCACGGCTGGTTGGCCGGCGGCGGCAAACAGGCGGTAGGAGCCGGGCGTGCCCGCCGGCGGCTGGCCGCCGGAGCCGCTGGGCTGACCGTGCTGGCGATCGTGGGGGTCGCGCTCGTCTGGGGCTACTGGTCTGGCGACCCGCGGCGGTGGGAAGGGGCGATTGATTACCGCCGGTGGGTCGTGCCACTGACGGTCCCGGCCTTCCTGCTGGCGACGGTCGAAGTGGCCGTGCGGGCGAGACGAAAAGGACCTTCAGGTTCCTCGCCCGTTGCCGACACGACCAATCCGAACCTGCTCCATCGCCCCGCCCGGGAAGGCGGGGTAGTGACCGGCACCGGACGCTCGGAAAGCACCGGACCCCACCCTTCCGGGTGGGGCAACGCGGGGGGACGAAACGCGGCACTCTCCGGCGTGGGACCGTTGGCGCTCCGGTCCGTCGTGGTCGTCCTGCTCGCGGGGCTGTTCGCCCTCGTCCTGGCTCGCCAAAGTCGCGGGTACAAGGCGCTGGCCGACCGGTTGGCGGCCAACCTGGCGGCCAGCCCGGCGACGCTCGTGCGGGTCGGACCGGACCACGGGTGGCTCAACGGCACCCCGCTCGACCACTGGCCGATCACCTGGCTCGCCCTGGAACTCCAGGGCAAGCGGCCGACGAAGTGGTTCGTGTCGCCGGAGCTGAAGCCGGGGCAGTTGGACCTGGTCCGCGACCCCCGCCGGCCGCTCGTGGCGGTCAGCCAGTGGTCGGTTATCCCGCCGACCCCCGGTCCGGGCGGATGGTTCGACCTCCGCGACCTCGCCGCCCGGGCGGCGGAAGAGCTGAAGGCGGCGGAGTCGAAGTCGCCAACCGACGTTCGATAGGGCTAACTTGGCGGGCGGGGGACGCGGGGCGAGGACACGCGACGCGAAGGCGCGAAGAGCGCGAGGGCAGACGCGAAGGGGAAGAGGGGAGTGGGGGAAGGGAGATTGGGTGGTTGGGGATCGGGTCGTGCCGGCATTGCCGCGCCTGCCTGACCGTCCACCCGCCCGCACGGATGTCATCCTGAGCGGAGCGAAGGACCTCTCGTCCACCGCGCAACCACGCTTGCGGTGCGGGGACAGTAGAATGGGAAATAGGTGGCCT
>JAQGHJ010000129.1 GCA_028288905.1 Phycisphaerales bacterium
CCGCCAGCGGCACCGGGTCGGCCGCCACGGTCAGCCCCGCCGGCCGCACCGCCTTGAGCACCTCGCCTACGACCTTCACCAGCGCCTCGTTCGACGCGCTCCCGAGCCCGCTGCCGAGCAGTTCCAGCCCGGAACTGCGGAGGGCGGCGGCCGGCAGGGCGACGGTCGGGCCGGCCAGCGACCCGATGTTCACGAACCGCACCCGCCGGGCGGCCGCCCCGGGGGCAGGCTTCATCCCCGGGCCGGTGACGGCCGCCACGATCCGCTCGGCCGACGCCCCCCACAGGTAGTCGAGCACCACGTCCACGCCGCCGCTACTGCCGCCCTCGGCCTCAGTCCGCAGCGCCGCCTCCAACTCGGCCGGCGGCAGATCAAGCGGCACGAACGCGTCGGCCCCGAGCCCGCGCAGGTCCGCCTCGCTCGACGCGTTTCGGCCGGTCGCCACCACCCGGCTCGCCCCCAGGTGCTTGGCGATCTGGATGGCCAGCCGCCCGGCCGCCCCGGTCGCGCCGTTGATCAGCACCGCCTCGCCGGCCTTGAACCCGGCCCGGAGCGTCAGGGCCGCCCAGGCCGACATGCCGGGGTTGGCGACGGCCGCCGCCGTCACGTCGTCCACGTCGTCCGGCAGCGGGGTGACGTACGCCGCGCTCACGGCCACTCGCTCGGCCATCGCCCCGACCGGCGGCCGGGGGAACGCGAAGTACACTCGGCGCCCATCCGCCAGCCGCCCCACCCCGTCCGCCCCCGGCACCAGCGGTAGGGCGGCCGCGGCGCTGTAATGTTTGCCCGACGCTTGCGCCCGAACGAGCTGGCTCAGCGCCGCCGCCCGGACCGTCACCAACACCTCGCCGGGCTGGGGGATGGGCTCGGGGAAGTCGGCGTACTGCGGCGGACGGTCGAACGATTGGACGACGGCGGCTTTCATCTAGTCTCCCCTGGGCTTGTACGATCGACACCTATCCGCAGCGGACCCGATGCTTGCCGACGCGGTCAGCGTGCGACGCGCGAACCGTGCGCCGCATCGCGTCGCAAGTACCGACGGCATGACGCGTTTCGATCGCTCCCCGGGCAGCTCAGCCGCGCTAGAGCCTGGACATGCTGTATCCGAGGTAGGCGACAATTGCGGCAACGAAGATGACGTTCCCGATGCTGCTCGAACGCGCCTGTCGCTTCTGCCAGGTCAGGTGAGCCTCGCGCCAGGCCTCGGCGTCCTTGATCGATTCGATTTGACGACCGGACACCGCCCCTTGCCATTCGCGGAAGAGGTCGAGCTGAGCCCTTTGGAGGTCCCGGATCTCGCGTAAGAGTTCGCCGGTTTCGGGTTCGTCCATGGATCCATCCTGCTGGCGTCGGCACCGCGAGCCAAGCGGCTTGCGGGGTCGTATATAAATCCCGGGAATCCCGAGGTGTGGCCATATTACAACGCACGGAGCGGTCCCCGCCGTGACTTCACACGGCTGCTCGCACCTCGTCGCGAACGGGTTTGGCCGCCCGTGCCCGCTTCAGTCGCCGCTCGGCCTCGGACACGGCGTCCTCGGCCGCCCGGCGGCTGGCGGCAGCCGCACGGTGTGCCGGGTCTTGAAGGCGACAAGCGTCCTCTACCGTCATTATGACCCGGCGGGCGGCCTCAGTTTCCGCGTACGCCCGGGCCCTCGTGCCGTCGTCGTTCGCGCGACGGCGTTTGCTCGCCGCGCGTGCGGCCGCCACCTTCGCGGCGCGCCACGCCGGGTACTGGCGGGCAGCACCGATCGCCCTGCGCTCGCGCTCCGCCCACCGCATGCGGGCCTCCCGCACCCGCCGCCGGGCGGTCGCGCGATCGGCCTCGGCGTCCGCAATGTCCGCGCGCAGCGCCTCGTCGATGGCGACCCGCCACCGGAGGAGCCACGCCGACCCGCCGGCCTGACCCGCCGAGAGCAGTGCGTCCACTTGGCCGAGCGCGACGTGACCGAACTCCACCCCGAACTCGTCGATCCAGCGCGAGATGGCCCGCGGCGTGATGACGAAGTCGCCGCTACACCCGCAGCGCGGGGTGCAGGTGTGCGTCGAGAGCATCAAGTCCCGGAGTGGGTCTTCGAAATTCATCTCCCACGCTCGTCCCCCGGCCAGACCGCGCGCCATCGTTCGACTCGCCGTTGGCCGCCCTCACCATGAGCGCTCCTGGCCCGCAGGCCGGACGTCCGGGCGGTTTGACCACGGACCAGTTTATGCGGCCGGTTCCGGACGGACCACCCAAAGCGGCAGCTGCCGGGGCGAGTGGAGGTGGTCCGCCACCGGTTCCCGTCATCGTCGCCGTCGCTTAACCTCTCGCGCATGTCGAGCCGTTCCGTCTCCCGGCGGTCGCTCATGGCCGCCGCCGTAGCGGCGGTCGGCCCGGCGGCCCGTGGTTTGTCACAGGTCACCTCTCCCGCCTCCATCCCTCCGCCCGCCTCCCGCCCCGCCCGCGGGCCCGGGACTCGGAAGGACGTGCCGCCGCGGATGTCGTTCGTCGACAACGGCCGTGTGAAGGTCGGGATGGACCTGGCGCTCGGCGGGGCGATCACCCACCTGTCGGCCGTCGCAGCGGACGGCCGGGCGGCTGGTGCGATATGGAACGCCGCGCCGCCGAACCTCGTCAACAGTTGGGACCTCGGGCGGCAGGTCCAGATGAGTTACTACAGCGGCCCGGTGCCGTACGAGGTGCCGGATCATACGGGGCCGCCGGCGTTCTGGCGGGGGATCGGGTGGAACCCGATCCAGGTCGGGGACGACTTCGGCAACCCGGCCCGGGTGCTGGACCACCGCAACGACGGGCGGGAGCTGTACGTCAAAACGGTGCCGATGCAGTGGCCGCTGGACGACGTGCCCGGGGAGTGCGCCTTCGAGTGCTGGGCGAGGCCGGACGGGCCGGCCGTGCGGGTGCGGTGCCGGCTCACGATGAACCGGGCGGACCGGACGCAGTGGTCGGCCCGGACGCAGGAACTGCCGGCCGTCTACACGAACGGGCCGTGGCATCGGCTGTTCACGTACGCCGGGGACGAGCCGTTCGCCGGGAAGCCGCTGCGGCGGGTCGAGCACGCGTTCACCGCGGCCGAGCCGTGGGCGCACTGGCAGGCGACCGAGCGGTGGGCGGCGCTGGTGGACGACAACGACCGGGGGCTGGGGGTGTGGAACCCCGGGTGCGTGCGGTGGAGCGGCGGGTTTGCCGGGGTGCCCGGGAAGGGTGGGCCGAAGGACGCGCCGACCGGGTACCTCGCCCCGAACCGGGACGAGGTGCTCGACCACGACCTCGTCCACGAGTACGCGTACGCGCTGGTGCTGGGGACCGTGACCGAGATCCGCCAGTGGGTCTATGCCCAGCCCCGGCCGCCGGCGGTGCCGGCGTGGACGTTCGAGAAGGACCGGCAGGGGTGGCATTACCGGAACGCGACGGACGCGGGGTGGCCGATCAAGGGGGAGTTGGACGTGGACCTGAGCGGGCGGGACGCCAAGGGGATCGCCAACCCGCAGCTCGTCGGCCCGGCCGACGCGTGGGCGGCGGCGGACGGGCCGGTGCTGACGGTCGAAGCGGCGTACGCCGGGAACGTGGACCGGGTGGCCGTCTACTGGGCGACGGCGGCCGACGCGGGGTTCTCGCCGGAGCGGGTGGTGGTCGCGCCGGTCGTCGGGGACGGGGTGATGCGTGCGTACCGGGTGGAGATAGGGAAGTCGCCGGCGTACCGCGGGCTGATCACGCAGGTGCGGATCGACCCGCAGCCGTGCGGGCGGGCGGGGGACCGGGTACGGCTGAGGGCTGTGCGGTTAGGGAAGGGGTGAGGAGGGTGACCCTCACCGTGCGTCGGGCGGGCCCGTCCGTGACACGGGCTTCCAGCCCGTGCGCGGTGGCCTTGAAGTCGATCGGCTCAGTAGCCGGTGGCTCTTGGGCTTTGGGTGGGCACGCACGGGCTGGAAGCCCGTGTCACCTCGGGGCGGCTTCGGCTGGCACCCGCTTACGTGCGAGGCGCGACGAGGGCGTAGCGCCTGCCGGCCGCTCCCCGTGGCACGGGTTTCCAACCCGTGGCCGCGGTACGCCGCGGCTCCCGCCGGAGGCGGGACACGACCCGAGCGCAGCGACCAGACCGGCCCCAAGACCGTGTACGCCGAGTTGCCTCTTTCAGCGCCGGCCTGGCTCGGTCGCTGCGCTCGGCGGACTCGGCCTGCGGCCGAACGCCGCGGGGTACCGCGGCTCACGGGTTGGAAACCCGTGCCACGGGGAGCGGCCGCCGCGGCTGTCACGCTCGCCACTGCCGTCATCCGCCGGTCACGCCATCACCTGCTTCACCACGTTCCCGTACACGTCCGTCAAGCGGAAGTCGCGGCCGGCGTAGCGGAACGTCAGCCGCTCGTGGTCGAGGCCGAGCATCGCCAGCACCGTCGCGTGCAGGTCGTGGACGTGCGTCTTGCCGTCGACGGCGGCCAGGCCGACGTCGTCGGTCGCGCCGTAGCTCGCCCCGGCCTTGCTCCCGCCACCGGCCATCCACATTGTGTACCCGCGATTGTTGTGGTTCCGGCCGTCGCCGCCCTGGCCGGTCGGGGTGCGGCCGAACTCGCCGCCCCAGACCACCAGCGTGTCCTTCAGCAGGTCCCGCTGCTCCAGGTCGGCGAGCAAGGCGGCGATCGGCTTGTCCGTCATGCCGGCGTTGCGGGTCAGGGCCGGCTTGAGGTTCGCGTGCTGGTCCCACCCCTGCTGGCACACCTCGATGAACCGCACGCCCGCCTCGGCGAACCGCCGGGCGAGCAGGCACTGTCGGCCGAAGCTCTGGGTCAGCCCGCCGTCAGCCCCGTACGCGGCGAGCGTCTCGGGCTTCTCGTCGCTCAGGTCCATCAGCTTCGGCACGGCCCCCTGCATGCGGAACCCGAGCTCGTAGCTCTCGATCACGCCGTCGAGCTGCTCGTTCGGGCCGGACCGGGCGAGCAGGTCCTTGTTCATCCGCTGGATCAGGTCGAGCTGCCGCCGCTGGCGGGCGTCGGACAGGTACGGGTTGCGCAGGTCCGCCACCTGTCGCTCGGCCGCGTCGATCCGGGTGCCCTGGAACGTGGCCGGTAGGAAGGCCGACCCGTAGTTCTGCGCCCCGCCCAGCCCGGTCGGGGCGTTGATGGTGAGGTACCCGGGCAGGTTCTCGTTCTGCGTGCCGAGGCCGTACAGCACCCACGCCCCGACGCTCGGGCGGACGAAGTTCACGCTGCCGGTGTGGAGCTGGATGGTGGCCTGCGGGTGGGCCGGGTTGTCGGTGTGCATGCCGTGGAGCATGCACAGCTTGTCGGCGTGCTTGGCGACCTCCGGAAACAGCTCGGAGATGTAGTGCCCGCTTTGCCCTTGGCGGGTGAACTGGAACGGGGACGGCAGCAGCCCGCGGCCGGCGAACTTGCCCGCCCCGCCCGGGGCGGCCCCGCCGGCCTGCAGCTTCGGCTTGTAGTCGAACGTGTCCAGGTGCGAGGTCCCACCCGGCATGAACAGGAAGATCACCCGTTTCGCCCGCGCGGCGAAGTGCGGCGGCCGGGCCGC
>JAQGHJ010000146.1 GCA_028288905.1 Phycisphaerales bacterium
TCGGCCGGAACGAGGTGGAGCTGGACGACCTGGCCGCCCGGGTCGAGGAGCTGGAGTGGGCCTCGGCCGCGCCGCGGCGGAGGGCGGGGCGGCCGAGGCCGACGATGGCGATGATGCGGCTTACGCGAGTTCTCGGCCGGAGGAGGCCCAGCTATCCGCAGCCGAGGCCCAGGCGGTCGCAACGCTCGACATGGTCGTCCGGGCGGTCCGGCGGAGCACCGGCGGGGGCCGGGCGGTCGGTGCGCTCAGCGCCTGGGAGGGGCTCGGCCGGTACACGCGCGCCTGCTGCGGGGTCGAGCCCCTGGTGCTGTGCCAGGCGTGGCGGCTGCTGGCCCCCGACCCCGTGCCGGAGGTGCGGGCGCAGTACCCGAAGGCAAAGGTGGACGAGCGGCAGGCAGAGGGGTGGCACCGGAGCTTCGCCTACGCCTGGGCGAAGCACGCCGAGGCGTGGTGAGCGGGGTGAACGAGCCGGCGGACTCCGGGGCGGAGTAGTATGGCGGCCGATGCTCCGCCGCCTATCTCCCATCCTGTCGGCCGCGTCGCTCGTGCTGTTCGTGGGATCGTGCGGGCTGTGGGTGCTGGCCCCGGTGGACCTCGTCCGCCGCGGAACGGGCAGTCGGACATACCTGTCGGCGTCGGCGTTCCGCGGCGCCATCGAAGTCGAGGCGGCCGACCGCCGGCCAGCCGTCGGCGACACGTTCGGTGCCTCGCGGAAGGTCTTGGTGGCCGGCATCCGCGTGTCCCGCAGCGACGGCGTCCGCCCTCCGAACCGGAGCGTGCGGGCGCGGGTCCCGGTCGCTTGGGTGGCGGCGGCTTCGGTCGTCTGCGCGGCCGCCTAGCTCGTGGTGTGGCGGTCGCGGCGGAAGGTCGAGGGTCGCGCGGCCGCCGGCCGCTGCCCCGCCTGCGGGTACGACCTCCGGGCGAGCCCCGGCCGATTCCCGGCGTGCGGGGCGGGGCCGACGGGCGGGCACGCGAAGCCGGAGGGGACGTGACCGACGGACCGCCGACTCTGGATTACGGCCTACCGGGTCGCCTGGGGGCGGTCCTGATGTTGGTCGTCTAAGTTGCCGCGTTCGGGTACGTCCGGCCGTGGCTCGCCCGGCACGACCGGCCCCGCGTCGCGCGTGCTGGTGAATCAAAAGTCAGCCGGGCCGTCCCGGCCTTTGAACGGCCTCCGTTATTCGGCTGGAGCACCCCCGCACATGCACGCTACCCTGGCGATCGAGGCGGCGCGGCAGTACTTGGCGCAGTGGTCGCTCCCGTGTTGGTCGGCGTTCCTGAAGTACGTCGACAACGAGCCGCCGGTTGAAGCGGCGGAAGCGAGGACGCTCGGGTTCAAACTCCGCCGGCTCCTCAAGCGGCTCCGCCCTCGGAACAGGGCGAGGGCGTCGCCCGCGTTCACATGTCCCGCGACCGCGTCGTCGTACAGTTGCGGTTCACGCCGGGCGAGCCGGACGGGTTGATTCTGCCGTTGTGGGCCGTCTATCCGCACCACACGTCGGTGACGATCTTTTGGCGGATGGGCTCCGGCGAGCATTACAAGCACAAGTGGCACGCGTGGTACCGCGGGCTGACGGACGCCGGGCGTTCGGAGTATCAACGGCGGTTTCCCGCGCCGACCGATCCCGAACGCGCCTGGGAAGGGTGGTACGAAGCGGTGGCGGACCGGCCGGCGGGCAACGAACATCCCCTGGCGGACTTCATTGCCGGGCGGGTTTAGCGGCGTTGGGCAACCCGAATAGCCAGCCATCGCAGCGGACCGGGCGGACGTCACCGGCCCACTGCGGCCCCGCCGGGTGGGGGCACGACCGCGGGGACGCGGCGGCCGGGCGGATGGAGCTGTGGGGCGAGGGGCCGCCGCCGACCGACCTCGTCGCCGGAGAGGGTGTGTGACAAGCCGACGGGGGCCGCCGTTGTGGTGCAGGATTTCCAGCCTGGACGTCGGAACCCCGTCCGTGCAAGCTGGAAAGCCTGCACCACAAACCGATCCGATCCGTGCTTCCAAACACCCACTGAGCGGGAGCGCGCCACGCCCGCCTTCCGCCGCAATGGCCGTACGCCACGGCGTACATGCTTCTACGGGACCTGCCCCTGGCGTCTGACCCGTCTACGGCGTTCGTTCCGTACGGGCCACACATGACAGCACTCGGGTCTTTAACAGCACCCTGGTGTCCTGCCGTCACGATATCTCCGCGTCGCTTCGGCCACTTCGGATGTCCTGTCGTGCGCCGTCCCCAAATGTTTGCGGTCGCGATCTCCCCCGGCGGGACCCGCGACATCCACGCCCCCGACTCCTGTCCCGATCGCTCCAGACCCCAATTCGCCTTCTGCACCGTGCGGCAGATGAAACTACATTCATCCGCCTCGTCCGCGCGCCGACGACGCCGACGGCAATAATGGTTGATGCATGGCAACTAAAGCGGTCGCCCCGGCGTGGCGTTACCGCCGGCCGCCGCTTGTCCGGTTCGAAGAGGATTCCCGATGCCCGCCCAGCGCAGCCCCCGAGTCACGGCTCGTATCAATGTCCGTCACCCGCTCGCCGGCCGCCCGGTCGTCGACGCGTTGGAGGGCCGCCGGCTGCTCAGCGCGGGCGACTTCGACGCCTCGTTCGGCACCGGGGGCACGGCGGCCACCGCCTTCCCGGACGCGCCCGGGGCGGTCGTCACGGGGCTCGACACCCGCGGCGGGCGGACCGTCGTCGTCGGCACCCAGACCACGACCGCGACGAACAAGATTGGCACGGTCGCCCGGTTCACCGACGCCGGCAAGCCCGACACGTCGTTCAGCGGCGACGGCCGGCTGACGCTGCTCGGCCAGACCGTCAACGACGTGTTTATCCAGGCGGACGGGCGGACGCTGCTCGTCGGCGAGCAGGTCGCGGCCGGCACCGGTTACGTGCTGCGGCTGAACGTCGACGGGTCGATCGATGACTCGTTCGGGTCGGCCGGCAACGGGCGGGTCGCGTTGTCGTTCGCGACCGCGTCGTCCGTCCGGCAGGGGGCCGACGGGAAGATCGTCGTCGGCGGGAACGTGTCGGCGGCCAACGGGTTCGCGGCCGCCCGGCTGCTGCCGTCGGGCGCGTTCGACGGCACGTTCGGGACCGGCGGGCAGGTCAAGAGCAACGTCGCCGGCCGGGCGTACGACGTGATCGCCCAGTCGGACGGCAAGGTGATCCTCGTCGGCGACCAGGACGAGGCGACGGGCACCGGCACGACCGCGGTCGTGGTGCGGCTGACGAACGCCGGGGCCCGGGACGCGTCGTTCGACGGGGACGGGGTGGTGCTGCTCGACTACGCGGGGGGCGGCATCACCTTCCCGTACCCGACGAACGACTTCGCCCGCAGCGTCGACGTCGCCCCGGACGGGCGTATCGTGGTCGGGGTGACGCTGCTCGGCGGGGAACTCGTGCCGTTCCGGCTGAACGCCAACGGGTCGCTCGACCGGGTGTTCGACCCGGTCGGGTTCTCGTCCTACAACACGAACGACCGGCTGTCCGCCCTGAACGACGTGCAGGTGTCGTACGACGGGACGAAGCTGGTCGGGTGGGTCGGGATGGAGGCCCGGGCGGACGGGGACTCGGCCGTCGTCCGGTGGGACGTCGACGGGACGGTCGACCACACGTTCAACCCGGCCGGCACCCCCGGGTACCGGGTCGGGACCGGGCTGGCGTACGGCGACCTGCAGGCGAACCTGGACGTGGTGGCGGCCGGCGGGACGGCCGGCGCGGTGTCGGCCAGCCGGCTGGCGTACGCCGACGACACCGGCGGCATCGTCGTCAGCCGCGGGGGTTCGCTGTTCGTTGAGGGGACGGCCGGGGCGGACACGATCACGGTCAAGCGGGACGCCAGCGGGTACACCCAGGTGACCCGGAACGGCGTGACCCGCACGGTCGGCGCGGCTTACGTGTTCGTCGAGGCGAACAACGGCAACGACACGGTGACGGTCAACGTCGGCCGACAGGACTTTGCCGTGCAGGGCGGCGAGGGGAACGACGTCCTCACGGCCAACTCCGTCACGAGCTACCAGACGCTGCTCGTCGGCGACCGGGGGAACGACACGCTTACCGGCGGCGCGGGCGGGGACGTGCTGTACGGCGGGTACGCCGAGACCATTAACCACGGCGCGTACGCCTCCGTCAGCCACCTCCGGGCCGCCCAGGTGTCGGACGGGACGGACGTGCTCCGCGGCGGGGCCGGGGACGACGACCTCGACGGCGGGACCGGGGCCGATGACCTCTCCGGCGGGGCGGGGGAAGACGCCGTCAGCTACAACCGGGTCCGCGGGGTGACGGTGAGCATCGGGACGACGGCCGACGACGGCGAGCCG
>JAQGHJ010000160.1 GCA_028288905.1 Phycisphaerales bacterium
TGCCGTTGTCGAGCGGGATCGTCATCTTGACGCCGCCCACGTGCGTGCGGCCCCACCACCCGGCCCGTACCGTCTGCGCCTCGACCTTGACGTTCAGCGCCTTCTGGAGGGCCGACACGACGATCGACCGTGGCAGGTCGCTCATCAGCACCGCCTGGACGACGATCGCTACCAGGACCAGCAGCACCACCAGGGCCAGGGTGACCCGCAGGAGCCACTTCACCCTGCGCCGGCGTGGCTTGGGCGGGGGGTAGGCGGTGACCGCCGGGCGGGCGGCGGCCTGCGGGTGGTCGGCCGGGGATGAGGGCTGGTCCTCGCTCATGTCGGTACGTCTCTGCCTCGCCGCCGTACGTGCGATCGCGCGAGCGCGAAGATCGCGAATGCAGGCGCAAAGGCGGAGTGAGACCCTTTGCCTTCCTTCGCGGCCTGCCCCCTAGGCGTCCTGCCAACTCCTCGTCACTTCTCGGCCGGCGGGATGTCGCCGACCGTGTTCGGCCCGGTCCCGAGGATCCAGTAGTCCGCCCGGAGCCGCCGGCCGGTGAACGGGCCGCTCTGGCTGACGAGTTCCCCGCCCTTCGGGCGGTAGGCGACGATCGCCACGCTCGAGAACGCCAGCTGCCGCGTGCTCTTGAGCAGGGCGAGCTCCGGGCTGTTGAGCGGGACGCCGCCGGTGGCCCCGCCGGTCGCCGCCCCGCTGATCGCGACGGAGGGGATGCCGAGCAGGAACTCGTACCGGTCGATCCCGACCCCGCCGGTCCGGGCCTCGACGACCACCGTTGCCTGGTCCCGCTGGGCGGTGAGCCGGATGCCCTCCCGCAGCATCCGGCTCCGCAGCTCGCCGAGCAGGAACAGCAAATCCTGGCTCGGGCGGGTGCGGTCGATGATCTGCCCGGCCGCCACCCCGCCCTGGTTGCTCGGCGGCGGGTCGCCGGTCAGGTAGGTCGTGTCGACGAACACGAGCTGGTCGCGGAGCCCGTCCATGCTCAGGGCGGCGACGGCGTCTTGGATTGACCCGGAGATGAGGAACTGCTCGGTCGCGGTCCGGGCTGGGTCGGTCACCCGGATCGTCGCGCACCCGCCGGACGCGGTGCCCAGAACGGCGACCAGCGTCGCGAGCAACAACAGCCGCACCCGGCCGGCGTGGGACGAGGCCGGGTCGGGATCAGGGTTGAGTTGGGGCGGGGTCTGCCTGCGCATAGGCCACCCCGACGGCGGCCCGGGCGGCGGCAACCGAGGCGCGCCGACGGCCCCTTCGGGGTGGCTGCGCATCGTACGGCGAACGCTGTCGCCGGGGGACCGGGGAAAGGAGGGCGGAAGTCTGATGGGGGGACGTACGAAGTCCGAAAACCCGAGCGAATCCTTGCGGGGCTGAAGGCGGCCGCCCGAGCGCCGCAATCCATTCAAAATTCAGCCGTAGCGCTTCAGGCTTCCCCTCACCCCGCCGTACGGGCGGACGTGGCCGCGGCGTCGCCCGCGACCTCGCCGAAGCCGGGGAGGAGAATGGTCGGGGGCTGGCGCGGGGCGGCGAACGTCGGCAGGGCTCGGACGAAGCGGGCCCCGATCGCGAACAGGTCGCGCCGGACCGGCTGCCAGTACGACACCGAGCACTCGACCGCGACCGGGACCGGCCCGACGCCTGTGGCGGGCACCGGCCCGGCCGCGGGCATGAGCAGGACGAACGGCGTGTCCAGCGGGAGCCGGCGGGGCATCAGGAACCGCAGCCCGCCGCGGGACAGGTCCCGGACCGGGACGCTGACCGGCTCGGCCAGCGGCAGGCAGGGCGAACCGTTCGGTCCGGGTGGGAAGTCGTACCCGCCGAGCCCCTCGGCCCCGGGGACGAACGGGATCATCGTCAGCCGGGTGGCGACCGGGATCCGCGGCCCCCGCCGCTGCCCGCCGTCCGTCCCGGCCCCGGCGACGGCGGCCGCCGTCCGACCCGGGTACAGGGCGGCGACGACGGCGTCGAACTGCTCGGCGGGCAACAACATAACGTACACTCCCATCCCGGGCGGCCGCCGGTTACGCCGCCGACCCTCCCCCGCCGTCATCGACCTCGACCATGGGCGGCATAACCCGCAGGGTCGCGTCGCGGCCGAGATTTCGATTTCGAGGGCCCGGTGAACCTTGCGGCCGTCCCGGGCGCTCAATGTCATGCGAGAAGTTGGCGGTCGGCCCGCCAAGGGGCGCGGGCGTTGCGCGGCTCCGTCCAAATAGTTGGCGGACGCCGCCCCTCGCCCCCTCTCTCGGTATTCCGGGGGAGGGTTGGGTTGGGGGTCCTGGGGTGTCGCAAGTGCAACGATCTCCGAGATCTCGCCGCGCGAACCCCCTCCCTAGCCATCCAACCGGGACTACCGGGAGGGGGGCTCAAAAGGACGCCCGTTCCAACAGAGGGCGGCGACCTCTCGCTCGGGTGCACGCGCTCTAATCCACAGATGGGAACCCCGTTGGCTCCTTCCACCTACAAGTTATTGGCCGACGCCCTCGTCGCGTTCCACTTCGCGTTCGTCGCGTTCGTGATCGGCGGCGGGCTGCTCGTGCTGTGGCGGCGACGGGCGATGTGGCTGCACCTGCCGGCCGTCGCTTGGGGCATCTGGATCGAGACGTCCGGCGGCATCTGTCCGCTCACCCCGATCGAAAACGGCCTCCGTCTGTCCGCCGGCGAGGCCGGATACGAGGGCGGGTTCGTCGACCACTACATCATGCCCGTCCTCTACCCCGCCGGCCTGACCCGCAACCTC
>JAQGHJ010000169.1 GCA_028288905.1 Phycisphaerales bacterium
GTGACGACGAGCGTCGGGCCGGAGCACGCGATGCTCACCGTCGAGAACACCGGCGCGCAGATCAGCCCGGAGCTCGCCGGCACGCGGGTGAAAGGCAGTGCCAAGCCGCTGAACGCCACCAGGGCCACGACGCCCACCCACTCGGCCAGCATGCGACGGCGGTCGCCGACCGACGCCCGGCGCCACGCCCAGCGGCCGAGCTTGAACTGGAAAATCACGCCCTCCCACAGCGTCCTGGCGAGGCCGAAACGGGCGGCGGCCCCTTCCGGGTCGTCGGCCGGGTTGGGGTACTTGGCGTGGTGGTTCAGGTGGACGATTCGGTACACGGTGCCGCTCCGCAACAGGAGCAGTTCCAGCAGGCTGAGCAGCCGCCGGTTGACGGCCGGCCGCAGCCCGAGGTTCGCGTGGACGAGGTCGTGCGACACCGAGCCGTACGAGACGAAGCTCAGCGCGACGACCGCCAGCACGGCCGGGACGTCATGCCCGAACGCGGCCAGTACGAAGTAGGACGCGAAGCAGACGAACGGGAACGTGAGGGCGACCGCGCGACGGCCGGGGCTGATCCGCAGCAGGTCGGAACCCAGCTCCTTCACAGTCGGCTTCGTCCACTGTTCGGGCGCTGCTGACATGCGACTCCCCGCCTCGAAGGTCGTACCCGCCGCGTCACCGGCCGAGCCGCTACGCCCGCTGGTGTGACCCGCGCACCTATCTTACCCCGTCGACCATCGTCGGCCGCCGAAGTTCGGGCGGTACCGTGCGCCGCCGCGTCTGGTATGTTCGCCGCGGCCGGCCGGTGCGTACACGCGGCGGCCGGACTACCTTCGAATAGGAGCGACGGGTGCCAGTGGACGTCAAGCCGGTCATTTACCAGTTGGTCGTCCGCTACTTCGGAAACATCAACCCGACGAACCGGCGGGACGGGACGCGGGAGGTGAACGGGTGCGGGCGGTTCGCTGACATCAACCCGGCCGCCCTGCGGGCGATCCGCGAGCTCGGGGCGACGCACGTCTGGCTGACCGGCGTGCTCCGCCAGGCAACGCTGACCAACCACTCGGCCCTTGGCATCCCGCCGGACCACCCGGACGTGGTGAAGGGGCTGGCCGGGTCGTTCTACGCGGTCAAGGATTGCTTCGACGTCTGCCCAGACTACGCAGAAAACCCGGCCGACCGGCTCGCCGAGTTCGACGCCCTGCTCGGCCGCGTCCACGACGCGGGACTGAAGGCGCTGATCGACTTCATCCCGAACCACGTGGCCCGCGGGTACCGGTCGGTCGTCCGGCCGGACCTGGACTTCGGGGCCGGCGACGACACCACAAAGTTCTTCCACCCGCAGAACCACTTCTTCTACGTCGTCGACCCGCCCGGGCAACCGCTGCGGCTGGAGAAACCGGAAGCGTGGTGCCCGCCGGGGGTGACGTTCGACGGCGGGTACCCGGCCGAGGACGGCTCGCCGGGCCGGCCGGCGAAGGCGACGGGGAATAACGTCGCCACCGCATCCCCCGGCGTGTTCGACTGGTACGAGACGGTGAAGCTGAACTACGGCTGGGACTTCGTCGCCAAGGCCGGCCACTACGCCCCGCGGCCGCGGACGTGGGACGTGATGGACGCGGTGCTGGCCCACTGGCAGGCCCTGGGCGTAGACGGGTTCCGGTGCGACTTCGCCCACTACGTGCCGCCGGAGGCGTGGGCGTTCCTGGTCGACCGGGCCCGGGAGCGTGACCCGGCCGCCTACTTCATGGCCGAGGCGTACCCGTGGGCCGGAAGCGGCGACCCGATCACCGACCGGCGGCAGTTGACGGATGCCGGGTTCGACGCCGTCTACGACGACGACTCGTACAACCGGCTCAAGGAGGTCTACCAGGGCTCAGGCGGGCAGGACGACTACGCCCGTTCGGCCGCGGCCGCGTCGGCCGCCGCCCGCCGGCGCGTGGTGCGGTACCTGGAGAACCACGACGAGCGGCGGGTGGCGTCGCCGGTGACGCGGGACGAGGGACCGGCCGAGTGCGGGTTCGGGTCGCCCGCCGCCGGGTACCAGCTCGCGCCGCTCCAGCTGTTATCGCACCCGGGGCCGGTCCTGGTGCTGAACGGCCAGGAGTCCGGCGAGCCGGGCGCGGGCCACGAGGGCTACGGTGGCGAGGACGGTCGGACCACCCTGTTCGACTACTGGTGCATGCCCGAGCACGCGAAGTGGGTGACCGGCCACCGGTACGACGGCGGGCAGCTGTCGGCGGACGTGCTGGCCCTACGACGCTTCTACGCCGCGCTCCTGGAACTGTGCCAAGACCCGGCCGTGCGGGCCGATGGCTACTGGGGGCTGAAGTACTGGAACCGGCCGGACCGCTTCGCTGACTGTCCCGACGCTCTGTACACGTTCGCCCGGTTCGCCGACGGCGGCGGCCGGCTGTTGCTCGTCGTGACGAACTTCAACGTGGAGGCCGCGACGGAGGGGCGGGTGCGGGTGCCGGACGAACTTGCGGCCGTGGCGGGGCTCCGGCCGGAGGTGACTGTCCGGCTGCGGCTCGATGAGGGCGGAACGCGGGATGTCGCTGTGGTACAGGTGTCGCGCGACGCGTTGGCGACGGAAGGCTTTGCAGTGCGAGTCCCGGGTCAGCGGTCGTACGTGTACGAGATAAGTTGAGCGGGCGACGACCGAATGGGCCAACCCTTCACGCGGAAGGGGACCGGTCGGAGGAAGGGCAAGGATGCCTGTTCTCCGACCGCGTCCAATCCGTTTATGGGAGCGTGCACTTAGCGGCCGGCGGGTTGCGCGGCCCCCGCCGTACCGGCGGTCGACCCCGACCCGCCTTCGCCACTCCCGCCGCTCAGTTCCGGCCCAGGCTCCCACCCGCCGCCGAGGCTCTTGACGAGCAGCACGGTCGACGCCAGTCGCTGGTTCAGCGTCTGAGCGGCCGACAGCTCGTTGTCGAGCAGCGTCCGCTCGGCATCAATCACCGTGAAGTACCCGACCAGCCCCCGCTCGTACTGCCGCTGGGACAGCTCTACGTACTCGCGCGACGCGTCCACCGCCTGCTTCTGCGACTCGGCCTGCTCGGCCCGGAGCCGCAGGTCGGTCAGCGCGTCCTCCACGTCCCGCACGGCCGTCAGCACGGCCTGGCGGTAGTCGGCCAGCAGCTCCTCGTACCGGGCCTTCGCCTGGTCGACGTTCGCCTGGATGCGGCCGGCGTCGAACAGCGGTAGTGTCAGCCCCGCCCCGAGCGACCACACCCGCTGCTGCCAGTTGAACGCGTCGCTGACGTTGAAGCTCTCAAGCCCGGCCGACCCGGTGAGCTGAAACTGCGGGTAGAACGCGGCGATCGCCACGCCAATCTGAGCGTTGGCCGCGATCAGGTTCTGCTCGGCGTACGCGACGTCCGGGCGGCGGCGGATCAGGTCCGACGGCAGGCCGGCCGGCACGATAGGTGGCGCGAGGTCCAGCGGCCGCACCGCCAAGTCCACCTCGGCCGGCGTCCGGCCGACGAGGGTGGCCAGCGCGTGCTCCAGGTCGGCCCGCTGGCGGCGGATGTCCGTCTGTTGGGCGAGCGTCGTCTTAAGCTGGGCGTTCGCCTGGGCCACGTCCAACCGGCTGACCACGCCGGCGGAGAACTGCTTGGCCGTCAGTTCGACCTGCCGGCGGTACGACTGCACGGTCTGGTCGAAGATCGTCTGCTGGAGGTCGAGCCCGCGGAGGGCGAAGTAGTTCGTCGCCACGTCCGCCCGGACGGTCTGGAGCACGACCTCGTAATCCGCCACCGACGCCCCGACCTGCGCCCGCGCCGCCTCGACGCCCCGGCGGACCCGGCCGAACACGTCCAACTCGTACGACAGGTCGAACGGGATGCGGGTGGTGTTGCGGGTGCGGGCTCGGCCGGCAGTGTTGGCGGCGACCGCTCCGGTCCCGTTCGTCCCGCCGAGAACGGTGCCGGACCCGGAGGCGTTGGCCGGCGTGCGGGCTCGTTCGATCGACGGCTCGAACGACAGCGTCGGGAACAGGTCGGCGTAGGTGGCCCGCGCGGCGGCCCGGGCCTGGGTGAGTCGGGCGGCGGCGGCTTGGGCGGTCGGACTGGCGACGGCCGCCTGCTTTTGCAGCTCGTCCAGCACCGGGTCGCCGAACAGGGTCCACCAGTCGGCCGGGACGTTGGCGACGGACGCGGGCTGGGTGGCGGGCGACTTGAACGTCGGCCCCGGAGGCAGGACGTTCGGCCGAGCATAGTCCTGCCCGACGGTACACCCCATTCCATGACAGACGCACGCGGCAGCCCCCAGGGCTGCCGCGGCCGCGGTTCGCATCGATCGTCGGCGGACCCTCTTCAACACGCGTCTCCTTCGATGCTCACAACCCGCCTACAACGTGTCTAAGAAGTACCGCGGGCGTCGATGGTGGTGCACGCTGGAATGCCTGCAACACAATGTGGCCCCGAGGGCCCCCGCACACCACTTAAACACGTTCTGAAGGCCCAAGTCCTACGACCACCTCACACCGCCGGAACCGCCGCCAGGACGCCGGATCGTTCCGCCCGCCGTCCGGCGAACCACAGCCGCATCCGGTCCAGGTACAGGTACACGACCGGTGTCGTGTACAGCGTCAGCAGCTGGCTGACGATCAGGCCGCCGACGATCGAGATGCCCAGCGGCCGCCGCAGCTCAGCGCCAATTCCGGTCCCCAGGGCGAGCGGCAGCCCGCCGAGCAACGCCGCCATCGTCGTCATCAGGATCGGGCGGAACCGCAGGATGCACGCCTGGAAGATCGCCTCCTCCGGCCCCTTCCCGCCGTTCCGCTCCGCCTCGAGGGCGAAGTCGATCATCATGATCGCGTTCTTCTTCACGATCCCGATGAGCAGCACGATGCCGATCAGGGCGATCACGCTCAATTCGGTACCACAAAGCAGCAGCGCCAGTAACGCCCCGACCCCGGCCGACGGGAGCGTCGACAGGATCGTGATCGGGTGGACGAAGCTCTCGTACAGCACGCCGAGCACGATGTACACCGTGACGAGGGCGGCCAGGATCAGGGCCGGCTGGCTCGCCAGCGACGCCTGGAACACCTGGGCCGTGCCGGCGAAGTTCCCGCGGAGGGTGGACGGCAGCCCGATCTCCCGGCCGGCCTGCTCGACCGCGTTCACCGCGTCCCCGAGCGAGTACCCGGGCAGCAGGTTGAACGACAGCGTGACGGCCGGGCTCTGGCCCTGGTGGTTGACGGACAACGGCGCCGCGGCCGGCTCGTACCGGGCGACGGCCGACAGCGGCACCTGCGACCCGTCCCGGGCCTTGAGGTACACGCCCCGCAGCGCCTCCGGGCCTTGCGCGAACGCCTCCGCCGCCTCCATCACGACGTGGTACTGGTTCAGCTGCGTGTAATACGTCGACACCTGCCGCTGGCCGAACGCGTCGTACAGGGTGGCGTCGACCTGCGCGGTGGTGATGCCGAGCCGGCTGGCCGTCGCCCGGTCGATCGTCAGGCCGGCCTGGAGCCCGCGGTTCTGCTGGTCGACGTCGACGTCGGCCAGCCCCTTGAGCGTCCGGAGCTTGGCCACCATCTTCGGGGCCCAGTCGGTCAGCTCGCGGTTGTCGTCGCCGGTCAGCGTGTACTGGTACTGCGCGTTGCTGCCGCGGCCGCCGGTGCGGATGTCCTGCACCGCTTGCAGCAGCAGGGTGCCGCCGGGGATGCGGGCCGTCTTGCCGCGGAGCCGGCCGATCACCTCGTCGGCCGATGCCTTCCGCTCCTCCAACGGCTTGAGCGACACGAACATGTTGCCGGTGTTCGACGTGCCGCGGCCGCCGCCGGTGAACGCGATCACGTTCTCGACCGCCGGGTCGTCGCTGGCGGCCGCCGCGTACCGCCCGAGCAGGTCCCGCATCCCGGCGGACGAGATGCTCTGGTCCGCCTTCACCGCCCCGTTCAGCCGCCCGGTGTCCTGCTGCGGGAAGAAGCCCTTCGGGACCGCGACGTACAGGTACACGTTGAACGCGATCGTCAGCGCCAGCACGACGAGCGTGACGAACCGGTGCCGCAGCGCTACCCGCAGGGTCCGCTCGTACGCCCCGAGCAGCGCGTCGAACGCCCGCTCGCTCGCCCGGTACAGCCGCCCGCGCGTTCGGCCCCGCTCGTCCCGCAGCAGCACGGCGCACATCATCGGGGTCGTCGTCAGCGACACGACCATCGACACGCCGATCGCGACCGACAGCACGACCGCGAACTCCCGGAACAGCCGCCCGAGGAACCCGCCCATCAGCAGGATCGGGATGAACACGGCCACCAGCGACACGCTCATCGACACGACCGTGAACCCGATCTCCTTCGCCCCGAGGAAGGCCGCCCGCCGCGGCGGCACCCCCTCCTCGACGTGCCGTGCGACGTTCTCGATCACGACGATCGCGTCGTCGACGACGAACCCGGTCGCGATCGTCATCGCCATCAGGCTCAGGTTGTCCACGCTGTACCCGCACAGGTACATCACCCCGAACGTGCCGACGAGCGACACCGGCACGGCCACGCTCGGGATCAGCGTGCTCCGCACGTCCCGGAGGAACACGAACACCACCCCGATCACCAGCCCGATCGACAGCAGCAGCGTGAACTGCACGTCGTGCACGCTCGCCCGGATCGTGGTCGTCCGGTCCATCGTGACCGTCATGTCGATGCCGGCCGGGATGTCCGCCTTGAGCTCGGGCAGCAGCGCCCGGATCCGGTCGACCGTGTCGATGATGTTCGCGCCTGGCTGGCGGAACAGGACGAGCGAGATCGCCGTTTTGATCTCCGGAGCGGCCCCCTTGGCCGGCGGGATGCCGACCAGCCCGGCCGTCCGCACGTCCTCGACCCCGTCCGTCACCTTCGCCACGTCCGCCACCCGGACGGCCGCCCCGTTCCGGTAGGTGACGATCGTCCGCGCGTACTCGGCGGCCGTCGTGATCTGGTCGGTGGCGGCGACCGACCACGCGCGCGTGCCGTCGGACACCGTCCCCTTCGGCCGGTTCGCGTTGGCCGAAGCCAGGGCGGCCCGGACGTCGTCCAGCCCCAGGTTCAGGTCGTTCACCCGGGCCGGGTTCACGTCCACTCGCACGGCCGGCAGCGCCCCGCCGCCGATGTTCACCTGCCCGACCCCCTCGACCTGGCTCAGCTTCTGCTGGAGCACGGTCGCGCTCACGTCGTACATCGCCGCCCGGTCGTGCGTGTCGCTGGTGAGCGACAGGATCATGATCGGGGCGTCGGCCGGGTTCACCTTCCGGTAGGTCGGGTTGCTCGGCAGGTTGGTCGGGAGCTGGCCGCGGGCGGCGTTGATGGCGGCCTGCACCTCGCGGGCGGCCGAGTCGATGTTCTTGCTTAGCTCGAACTGGAGCGTGACGTTCGTCGACCCGAGCGTGCTGCTGGACGTCATCTCGGTGACGCCGGCGATCCGCCCGAACTGCCGCTCCAGCGGCGTCGCGACGGCCGACGCCATCGTCTCCGGGCTCGCCCCCGGCAGCCCGGCCGACACGTTGATCGTCGGCGAGTCGACCTGCGGCAGCGGCGACACCGGCAGCTGCGTGTACGCCAGCACGCCGGCGAGCGTCAGCGCGATCGTCAGCAGCGTCGTGCCGACCGGGCGGCGGATGAACGGGGCGGACAGGCTCACGCCATCCCCCCGCCGGCGATGGCCGGGCCGTGCGACCCCAGCGCCGGCCCGCCGTGCGTCGCGTTGCCCGGAGCGAGCGCCGGGTCGCCCGGCCGTCCCGGCGTCGGCTCGCCCGTCTCGTCCCCCGCGCTGACGGACGTGCCCCGGCCGAACAGGCGGACGGACAGCTTGTCGAACGCCAGGTAGATCACAGGCGTCGTGTACAGCGTCAGCACCTGGCTGAAGATCAGCCCGCCGATGATCGTGATCCCCAGCGGCCGCCGCAGTTCCGCCCCGACGCCCGTCCCGACCGCCAGCGGCACCGCCCCGAGCAACGCCGCCATCGTGGTCATCATGATCGGGCGGAACCGCAGCAGGCAGGCCTGGAAGATCGCCTCCTCCGGGTCCTTGCCCTGCTCCCGCTCGGCCTCGAGGGCGAAGTCGATCATCATGATCGCGTTCTTCTTCACGATGCCGATCAGCAGGATGATCCCGATCAGCCCGATCACGTCGAGCTCGATCCGGCAGATCATCAGCGCCAAGATCGCCCCGACGCCGGCCGACGGCAGCGTGCTCAGGATCGTGATCGGGTGGACGAAGCTCTCGTAAAGCACGCCGAGCACGATGTAGACGGCGACGAGCGCGAACCCGATCAGCAGCGCCTCGTTCGCCAGCGACGCCCGGAACGCCCGGGCAGTGCCCTGGAACTGGGCCGCAATGCCCGGCGGTAGGTTCAAGTCGGCTTTCGCCCGCTCGATCGCGTCCGTCGCCGCCCCGAGCGCCGCGCCAGGTGCCAGGTTGAACGACACGGTGACGACGGGGAACTGCCCCTGGTGGTTGATCGACAGCGGGGCCGACGTCTGCTCGACCCGGGCCAGGCTGCTGAGCGGCACCTGCCCGCCGCTACCGGACCGGACGTACAGCCGGGTGAGGTCGGCCGGGTCGTCGCGGAAGCTCTGGCCGACGTCCAGCACGACGTGGTACTGGTTCAGCTCCGTGAACAGCGTGGACACCTGCCGCTGGCCGAACGCGTTGTACAGCGCGTCGTCGATCATCTGGGGCGTGATGCCGAGCCGGCTGGCCGAGTCGCGGTCGATCACGAGCTGCAGCCGCCGCCCGTCGTTCTGCTGGTCGCTGGCGACGTCCCGCAGCTCCGGCAGCGTACGGAGGGCGGCCAGGAACTTCGGCACCCACTCGGCCAGCTCGAGGTTGTCGGCGCTCTCGAGGCTGTACTGGTACTGCGTGCGGCTGACGCGGTCCTCGACCGTCAAGTCCTGCACCGGCTGCATGTACAGGCTGATGCCCCCGACCCTCGCCACGGCCGACTGTAGGCGGCGGATCACGTCGGTCGCCGTCACGTCCCGGGACCCGTGGGGCTTGAGGTTGATCTGGATCCGCCCGCTGTTCGGCGTCGTGTTCGTCCCGTCCACCCCGACGAACGACGACAGGCTCTCGACGGCCGGGTCCTTCAGGATCTCGGCCGCCAGCGCCTGCTGCCGCTCGGCCAAGGCCGGGAAGGACGTCGACTGGGCCGCCTCGGAGATGCCGAGGATCACGCCCGTGTCCTGCGTCGGGAAGAACCCCTTCGGCACGACGAGGTACAGGTACACCGTTGCCGCCAGCGTCACCAAGAAGACGAGGGTGGTGGCGACGCGGTGACGGAGCACGACCCGGAGCGTCCGCTCGTAGAACGCGATCGTCCGCTCGAACACCCGCTCGCTCGCTCGGTACAGCCGGCCCTGCTCCTCCGGCGGCTTATGCTTGAGCAGCTTGGCGCACATCATCGGCGTCAGCGTCAGCGACACGACCGCCGACACCACGATCGTCACGCTGAGCGTGACCGCGAACTCCCGGAACAGCCGGCCGACGATGTCGCCCATGAACAGCAGCGGGATCAGCACCGCGATCAGCGACACGCTGAGCGACAGGATGGTGAACCCGATCTGCTTCGCCCCCTTCAGCGCCGCCGCCAGCGGGGCCTCCCCCTCCTCGATGTACCGTGCGATATTCTCGATCATGACGATCGCGTCGTCGACCACGAACCCGGTCGAGATCGTCAGCGCCATCAGCGTCAGGTTGTTCAGGCTGTACCCGCACAGGTACATGACCCCGAACGTGCCGACGAGCGACAGCGGGACCGCGACGGCCGGGATGACCGTCGCCGCCAGGTTCCGCAGGAACAGGAAGATCACCATCACGACGAGGCCGCAGCACAGCAGCAGCTCGAACTGCACGTCCTCGACGCTCGCCCGGATGGTGGTGGTGCGGTCGGTCAGCACCGACACGTCGATCGCCGCCGGCAGGGCCGCCTGGAGCTGCGGCATCAGGTGCCGCACCCGGTCGACGACCTCGATAATGTTCGCCCCGGGCTGCCGCTGGACGTTCACGATGACGGCCGCGGTTTGGTTCGCCCAAGCCGCCTGCCGCTCGTTCTCGGTCCCCTCGACCACTTCGGCGACGTCCGACAGCTTGACCGGCGACCCGCCGCCGCGGGTGGCGGCGGCCCCGGTGTTGGCGTACTTCACGACGAGGCCGCGGTAGTCGGCCGCCGACAGCAACTGGTCGTTCGCGTCGATCGTGATCGACTGCTTGAGCCCGTCGAAGCTGCCCTTGGCCTGGTTCACGTTCGCCGACGCGATCGTGGTCCGCAGGTCGTCGAGGTTCAGGCCGAGGCTGGCGAGGGCGGTCGGGTTGGCCCGGACGCGGACGGCGGGCTTCTGCCCGCCGCTGATCGACACCAGCCCGACGCCCGGCAGCTGGCTGATCTTCTGGGCCAGCCGGGTGTCGGCCAGGTCCTGCACCTTCGACAGCGGCAGCGTCTTGCTGCTGAGGGCGAGCGTGAGGATCGGCGTGTCGGCCGGGTTGCTCTTGCTGTAAACCGGCGGGTTCGGCAGGTCCTTCGGCAGGTACGTGGTGGCGGCGTTGATCGCGGCCTGCACCTCCTGCTCGGCCACGTCGATGCTCAGGTCCAAGTTGAACTGTAGCGTGACGACCGAGCACCCCTCGGCGCTGGCGCTGGTCATCTGGTTCAGCCCGGGGACTTGGCCGAACTGCCGCTCGAGCGGGGCGGTGACGGCCGACGCCATCACCTCCGGACCGGCTCCGGGGTAGAACGTGAGCACCTGAATGGTCGGGTAGTCTACCTGCGGCAGCGCCGACACCGGCAGCTGGCGGTACGCGACCGCCCCGGCCAGCAGGATCGCGACCATGATGAGGATGGTCGCGACCGGGCGGAGGATGAACGGACGGGACAGGTTCATCGGGCGCCACCGCCGTTCGCCCCGCCCCCGTTGCCCGCACCGCCGCCGCCCCCACGCTTGGAGCCGCTACGGCCCGCCCCGCCCCGCTCGCCGCCAGCGGGCTGGCTGG
>JAQGHJ010000196.1 GCA_028288905.1 Phycisphaerales bacterium
GGCGGCGTCGGGCGGCGGGAAGTCGTCGTCCTCCACCCCGTCGATCGCGACGACGTCGAACGACCGGACCCGGTTGTGCTCCCGCCCGTCGTCCTCCCGCCGCAGGGCGAGCTGCACCCGGCAGCGGATGCCGGGCGGGAGCGGGCGTTCGAGCTGCTCCAGCGAGGTGACGCCGAGCTTGCCGAGGTCCCGCTTGGCCATCGGGAGGGCCGCCGGGGTGAGCCAGACGTCGTGCCAGAACCGGCGGCCGGCGTGCGGCCCGTCCAGGACGCGGAACGTCAGCTTGTACCCCGGGGTGCCGGACCGGGCCGCGGACAGCTCGCCGCCCACGACCCGGGCGACGTACGTCCCCGCCGGGAGCGCGGCGAGGTCGGCGGCCGCGGCGGTGCCGTCCCAGGCGGTCCGGAGGGTGTCGGCGGCCCCGTTCAGGACGTCGGAGAGGCGTTTACGATGATTGTTGAAGTTGGTATCGTTTTGCATGGTTCGCGTTCCGTTTCCCGGACGCCCGGCGGTGACTCGCCGGGCGTTCGCACGCTGGTGCTAGAAGTAAATGGACGTGGTGAAGGGTGAGCGGGCGGGCGGCGGGGTCAGCCGGGGCCCGCCCGGGCGTGCCGCACGGGCTTGCACCCGCCGGCCATCCAGGCGTCCAGCTCTGCCGCGTCCCACAGCCGGCGGCCGCCGAGCTTCACGCCCCACGGGGCCCGGCCGCCGTCGCACAGCCGGAGCCACGCCCGCTTCGACATCTGGACGCGGCCGGGGCAGACGTCGTCGATCCCGACGAGCTGCCGGGAGCCGCCGAGGGGGGCGAGGCGGGTTTGGTGTCACCCACGGGCGACCTCCCGGCCCTTGGCCCGCTCGACGTACCGGCGGAGGTCGGCCGGGTCGTACCGGACGGCCCGCCCGATCCGGACGGCCGGCAGGTCGCCGCGTTGGGTGAGGGTAAACAGGGTCCGCTCGGACACGCTCAGCGCCCGGGCGGCGTCCGGCGGCGGGAGGAGGGAAGGGACGATCGGAGCGGCCGGCCCGAGCCGGTCGTCGGCCGGCAGCGGGGCCGCGTCGCGTGCTGCGGAAGGGGTGTGTTTCATGCCGGACGATGATGCCGGCCGGAGACGGGGCTTGTGGGCACGTTATGGGCAAACAACGCGCAAATAGCGTGCGCGTCGATGACGTCCGGTTCGTCAGGCGGCGCGGAGGAGCAGCGCCCGGCCCGGCCCTGTCAGGGCGAAGCCCTTGCACGGGCCGTGCGGCCGGTGGACGAGGCGGAGGCGAGCCAGGTGGCTCAGCCGCCGGCCGAGCGCGCGGCGGGAGATCGGGGGATCGACCTGCGGGCACAGGTCATCCTGCTTGACTCTGTGCGCCGCCCGGCCCAGCGCCCGGACGATGGCCCAATCCTCGGCGGTCAGGTCCGGCGGCGCGTCCGCCGCACCGAGAGCCGTGCCGGCCGCGGCGGGCAAGGCGACGGCCCGGGTGCCGGCCCCGCCCATGATCCGCAGCAGGCTCGTCGCCGGCAGGTCGTGCAACCGACCGGCCCGCAACCGGTCGGCCAGCGCCCGGCCGAGCGCGTCGGTCACCTGTCGCGCGTGCGTGCGGTGCATCTTGAACAGCTCGGCCGCCGCCGCCTCCGGCCGGCCGGGTAGTTGGTTGAGCAAGCGGCTGGCCTCGCCGTACGCCTCCAAGAACTGCAGCGGCCCGGCTAACCGATTCACGCGCCGGGCCGCCCCGACGATCCGCTCGACCATCGTCTGGTCCAGCACGTCCTCCAGGTGGCCGGTCAGCAGGTCGACCCGGTACCGGTCGGCCGGGTCCTGCGCGTCGTTCAGCCCGGCCGCCAGCACCGCCAGCCGGCGGTCGACGCACTGCGAGCAGGTGCCGCAGTGCGGCTGGTCGGTGCTACCCGTCCAGGTGTGGGCGCAGCTCACGGACCGGGCAATCAGGTCCGCGTGGCCGGCCGTCACCAGTCAGTCGGCGACGTCGGTCCGGGTCCTCCAGAAGAACGGGTTCTCGAACGCGAACGGCCGGTCGAACAGCAGCCCGACCAGACGACCGAACCCGTTTAGCACCCGCGGGTGGGTCGTCCGGCTCGCCCGACCACCGAGCACTTGGGCGCAGATCGGCAGGTTGCAGCTGACGACCCCGTTTTCGTAGAACCGGGCCCGGTCGATCCCGAACAGGCGGGCGACGACGGCCGCGAACGCGACGAACAGGAACGACCGCGTCCGCTGGGTGAAGTCCCGCCCGAGCCACTCCTTCTTGTTCACGACGAGCGGCACGTGGAACGGGGTCCGCCCCGCCCCCGCCCGCTCGGCCAGGCGGTCGGCCAGCCCGTTCTGCCGGCTCGCGACCTTGCTTACCGACCGGTGGCTGACGATCGCGACCTTCCGCCCGTTGGACAGCGCCGCGTCCACGGCCCCGGCCAGCGAGTCCATCACGCCGGAGAACAGCAGCACCTCCTCGACGTCCGTCACGACCCGCCCGCTGTCGGTGTACTCCAGGTAGTCCGGCATCCGAGTCGGGGACCGGAGCGGCGTGAACTCGAACTCGTATTTGTCGTCCGAGAGGAACGACATTGTCCGCACCAGCTCGCCGGACACCCGCGGGTCCCGCCACACGTCCGGGCACCGCACCGGCACCTCGAACCGGAACCGCCGCCGCCACGCCGAGCCGTAGTCGAACCGCCCGACGCTCCCGCGGTCCGTCGCTTGGTCTGCGGCGTACACGTACGCGGCCAACTCGATCAGGTCCTCGGCAATCGGCGGGAGGTCGGCCACCATCCGGACGGCGACCTCCTGCAGCCGCAGGTTCACGTTCCCGGTCCCGGGCGTCGTGTCGAGGTGGACGACGTTCGCCGCCCCCCGCGCCGTCCGCTTGCGACCGCCGTTTCGCTGCGGTCCGCACAGGATGTGGTGTTCAGGAAGCTTGCGCACTCGCACCTCCCCGCCGGGCCAGTTCGTCCCCGATCTTCGTAAACGCCCCGTGAACGAAGTCCCGGGCCTTGGCCGGCGTGACGCCCGTCTCGTACCGGGTCTTCCCGTACCACTGGCCGGCGAACCGGCGGACGATGACGGCCATCTCCTCAGCCGTCGTCCGAAGCTCGCCGGCGAACGCCTCGTGCGCGTCGATGTCCGCGAACCGCCGGCCCGGACCGACGTGGGCGGACAGCTCGCGGCTCAGGTGGTAGTTTAAGAACCGTTCGATCAGCCGGGCGAAGAACCCGTGGGCCAGGTCCGCGAACCCCCGCTCGGTCGCCAGCCCGGCGACCGTCTCCCGTACCTCGGTGGCCGTCGTCCCGTACAGGATGGCCGACCCCGCTCGGGCGACGGCCGCCAGCGACTCGGCCGCCGCCATCTGGGCCATCTCGGCGAAATCTGTGCGGCCCCCGGCTCGGAGCAGGTGGTCGTCGACCGCCTCGGCGAACCCGCCGATCAGGTCGTAGAACGACGGCTCCGGCGGCACCGTCACGCCCTCATCCCGGAGGGCGAGCGAGAAGTCGCCGTCCGCCCGGGCGGCCAGCGGCAGGCGGGCCAGCAGGTGGAACACGAACCGGACGCCGGCGTCCCGGCGGGCGTCGGCCAGCCCGGCGACCGTCTCCCGTACCTCGGTGGCCG
>JAQGHJ010000234.1 GCA_028288905.1 Phycisphaerales bacterium
GTGACGAAGCTCGCGCCGACGACGCGGCCGCGCCGGCCGATCCGATGCCGCCGTCGCCGGCCGGGGAGCTGGCGGCCGCGGGGCCGGACGCGCCGTTCTTCGACGTGCCGCTCGCGGCCGACCCGGACGCCGGGTCTTGAGCCGGCGGCGGCTGGGTCACCCGGTGAACGACGCGCGCGTGTAGACTGCCGGCCGGAGCGGGGGGTGGGGAAAGGGTTATGCCGACGAAGCCGGGCCAGTCTACCTCTCACGTCTACTGTCGCCCTGCCGGCCCCCGGGCAGGGTGGGCGACGGTCGCCGCCGTCGCTGCTGTCCTCGGGGCGCCCCCCGCAAGTCCGGCCGCCGCCGCCGCCATGCCGGCTACCTCTCCCGCTGCAGCGGTGGACCGCCGTCCGACCACCGCGCCCGCCGAACGCACCATTTCCGTCGAGCAGTGGATGCGGCTCGACCGGTTTATGGACAGCAACTCGCCACGCAAGTGGTCGACGTACCGCAAGCTTTCCGACCGGGGCAAGCTCAAAGATTTGCTGCGGCAGCAGGTGTACGAACGGTTCCTGACGCTCCAGCGGATGCGGGAGGAGGACCCGCGTCGCCACGACATCGAGCTCCGGGCGATCAAGCTGGAGGACGACATCTACGGCATCTTCGAGGACGCCGGGTCCGCCGGGACGAGCGAACCGGCGACGGACGCGGCCCTCAGGGCGAAGGTCGACGAACTGGTGAAGAACCGAGACGAATGGCGGGTCGAGCGGCTCAACCGGGTGCTGGCGGAGCTACAGTCGATCGGCGGGGCGAAAGAGGCGCTGGAGCCGATCCGGGCCGAGATCCGGCGGTGGAAGGACCTCGGACCCGAAGCCCGCCGGGCGCGGGTCGAGAAGCGAGTCGAGGATTACAAGCGGAGGCTTACCGCCCCCATGCGGCCGCACCTAGCCAGGCCGCTCCCTGGCGGTCGCACGCCCCCGCCGGCCGGCGCGCAGCCCACCACCGACGTCACGACTAATCCCTGACGTCGCGGCGGCGGACGAGCGGATCGTCCGCTCACCCGTCGGTTTAGGACACGACCTCACTCGGTTGAGGGTCGCAACCTGCGGAGGGTCGGCTACGTCCGCGGTATCGGCCTGCGACCCACTTCGAGGGCATCAGCAGGGGCCGGACGAACCGGCCCTCAGTACACGACCGCCGTCGCGTCCTCGATCGCCTCGATCACCTGGCGGACGTGGAACGGCTTGCGTAAGAACCCGTCGAATCCCTGGGCTGTCAGGCCCTTCACCTCGGCGTCCGACAGCCGGCCGCTCATCGCGATCACCTTCGTGAGTTGCAGGTCGGCGTTCGACTTCACGTGCTTCGCGACCATTGGGGCGTCGATGCCCTTGAGGTGCAGGTCGAGCAAGATCACGTGCGGCCGGAACTTCTCGGCCGTCACGCCGGCGTCGAACCCGCTCTTGGCCACCTCGACCTCATACTTCGCCTCCCCCTCCAGGATCTTCTCGAGCACCTCGACTACGTCGGCCTCCTCGTCCAAGATCATGACGCGGGTCTGGCCGGTCATCAGGCCGTTCAGCGGCATCCCGTGCTGCTTCATGAACCGGATGAGCTGGGTCAGCGGGATCCGCCGGTCCTTACTGCCGGGGATGCGGTACCCGGTGAGGCTGCCGGAGTCGAACCACTTGCTGACCGTCCGCGGGGCGACGTTGCAGATCTTGGCCACCTCGCCGGTGGTCAGGACGTCCTTCATCTTGGTGTTCGTCGTGGCGTTCATCGCGCGTCCCTTTCGGAGGTCCCGCCCGCGCCGGCCGGCTGGCGCCCGCACCCTGCGGGGCCGCTCGCGGCGACGGCAGAGACCTGTCGGGCGATGGCCATTCGCCCCACGAACGTGGGGAAGCCCCGCACCGGCCGGCGGTCGGCCGCTCGCGGCGGCCGTCCGGCTCTGGTCTCACGGCTGATATCGGCGGCGGGGGAGGGGGCTTTAGGTGGGACGGCCCGGGCGGTGCCCGACGACCCGGTGGCAACGTGTGGGCGGGCGACCTTATCGGCCGCGCGTCACCCCATTCGATACGGGCCGCAGTCTGCAGGCCGGGGAAGGCCTACTCGCGTTCCGATGTCGGCCCCTTCGCGCCCCATCTGCGGGGGTAGGGCCGAAGGGCGACGGCCGGCATCACGCGTCGGGCTCTTGAGTCCCAGTGACGCGATGGCATCCGGGGCAGTGGGTGACACTGGGGTGCAGAAAGCTGGGGGTCGACAGGTGAAACAAAATGGGCCGGCTTGAGGAGACTCAAGCCGGCCCACGGTGATGGAGCCATAGGGAATCGAACCCTAATTTGCTGAATGCGATTCAGCCGTCATGCCGTTAGACCATGGCCCCGCCGGACGAGCGATGCGGGGCGGGATTGTACAAGGCGATTGTCCGGTTTCAAGGGCCGCTGCTTCTTACGCCGGCCGTCCGACCTACCAGACATCCTGCAAAAACGAAGCGCTGGTTTGACTGCTCAACTAAGGGATTTCGGAAGGTCGAGCACGCTTTGTACTTTCGGGCCTGTCAGAACTTACAAATCGGACGCCGATCAGCCGATCTTGGGCCGGTGGCATTGTTTGGCACAATCCGACTCACCTATATTCGCGTACCCCGTTGGGTGCGGTTGGGCCAACTTGTCCGGAACGACGGGCACGGGAGTTTGCGGTAATGGTGAAGCTGACCTCCAACGTACAGTCACTGGACCCCTTGGCCGAGCTGTTCAAGCTGCTGTCGGACGGGACGCGCTTGCGCATCCTGTCGCTGTTGTCAAAGGGGGAGCGGAACGTCGGGAGTCTGTGCGAGGAACTGGACCTGCCGCAACCGACGGTGAGCCATCACCTCGGGTTGCTGCGGATGAAGAGCATCATCATCAACCGCCGGAGCGGCAAGCAGGTGTTCTACGGGCTAGACGGCCACGTCTTCACAGGGCCGGACCAGTCGATGGAGATCCGGTCGGACGGGTACTCGATCCGGATCGCCGGCCCCACCGATTGACCGCCCGTGCCGCCCGCCGCGTCAGGGCGACACAGGTGCCGGCGCGACCGTCGGTGCCGGGCCCGCAAGCCGGCTGCCCGTCATCCCCAGAAACACGTCGTCTAGGGTCGGCCTGCCGACCGAAATCGACTCCACCAAGCCCGGCGCGGCCTCGATGATCTTCGGGACCGAGGTGTGGGCGTTCGGAAGCTCCGCCCGCACGTCTTCCCCCGCGCGAGTCGTCACGAGGCCCAACTCGCTGGCGAGCACGGCGACGAGTTCGTCCGGCCGGCGCGACGTCATCGTGAGCACGTCGCCGCCGATCCGCCCCTTCAGCCCCGCAGGCGAGTCGCACGCCAGCAGCTTGCCGCCGGCCAGGATCGCCAGCCGGTCGCAGCGGTCGGCCTCCTCCATCAGGTGCGTGGTCACGACGACAGTAACGCCGAGCCGGCGGCTGACGTCTTCGATCGCCCGCCATAGGTCGGCCCGGGCGGCGGGGTCGAGGCCGGTGCTTGGCTCGTCCATCAACAGGAGGCGGGGGCGGTGCAGCAGCCCTTTGGCCACCTCGACCCGCCGCCGCATGCCGCCGCTAAACGTCGCGACCCGCTCGCCGGCCCGGTCGGCGAGGCCGAACGTGGCCAAGGCGTCGTCCACCCGCCCGCGCAGGTCCGCCCCCCGCAGCCCGTACAGGTGGCCGTGGTGGGTGAGGTTCTCGCGGGCGGACAACTGCTTGTCGAGGCTGGGAGACTGGAAGACCACGCCGAGGAGCCGACGGGCGGCGGCTTGGTCCGCGGCGGCGTCCACGCCGAACAGCCGGACGGTGCCCGGCGGCGGGGGGATGAGCGTCGACAGCACGCGGAACAGGGTCGTCTTGCCGCTACCGTTGGGTCCGAGCAGCCCGAACACCTCGCCGGGCTCCACGCGGAGCGACAGGTCGTCCAGGGCGACCCGGGAGCCGTAGGCGTGCGTCAGGTGGTCGACTTCGACGGCGTGCATGGAGCGAGGGGGCAAAGGCGGGTCGCTGCCGGTCGAGTGCGGGGCTGTTACTCGGCCTTGTGCGAATCGAACTTCGGCGTCGGCATACCCGGCATCAGGCCCGGGCTCGGCCGCTCGTACGCCTCGACGGGGTCGGACATGCTCGTGCGGCGGCCCATGCCGATGTCCGGGATCAGTGCGACCGTCAGGATCGCGCACAGCAGCATCGGGAAGAACAGCGCCAGGGTGATGAGCCGGCCCTCGTACTTCAGGTGCATGAAGTACCGCGAGACCAGGACCGCCTGGACCAGCGCGACGCCGACGATCGCGGCCAGCGTGAGCCGCCAGTCCTCGAACCGCCGGACCGCCACGACGACCGCCCCGGCCGACAGCACGAGGAGCCCGACGAACACCAGCGGGTAGTGGACCGGGTGGATCGGCAGCGGGCGGGTGTGCCCTCGCGGGGCCCCGCCCTCGGCGTCGCCCTCGCCCAACCTGCTGACGGCCGACTTCGATGACATGATCGTTCTCCCGGTGGCCCCCGCCCCCCTCTCGCCCGCCCCGTCCGCCCCTAGATCAGGTACAGGAACGGGAACAGGAAGGCGATCCAGACGAGGGCGACGAAGCTTTCGTACAAGCCGGTGTACTCCGCGTGGTACGGCAGCACCCGGCCGCGGAGGGCGTGGACGAACAGCGCCCCCACCGGCACCATGCCGCCGACCACGTGCAGGATGTGGATGCCGGTCAGCGTGAAGTAGCACGAGAAGAAAACGTTCTTCCACGGGCCGTAGCTCAGGGCGTTGGTGATGTCGGCCGTCTTAACCGTCGTCCCGTCCGGGACCGGTGTGCCGCCGTCGCGGACGTCGCGCTCGGACAGCAGGTGCAGGTCGAACGTGCCGGTCTGCGGGACCGGCATGCGGTGGGCGTGGGTGAGCGACCACGCGTCCGCCCCTTTGTGGACGTGCGCGTCGTACACGACCAACTGGCCCGACTCGACGACCTGGAACGTGTAGTGATCGAGCTTGCCCTTGTACTCGTACAGCTTCACGCCGAGGAAGGCCGACGCGCACAGCAGCGTCAGCCCGAAGAACTTCGCTGCCCGCTTGGCGTCCGCCCGCTGCGACGCGACGACCCCGAGGGCCATCGTCAGCGCGCTGAGCAGGAGGATGACGGTGTTGATCGACGCCGGCACCTTGCTCAGGGACTCGGCGTGCTTGGCGAACAGGTTCGGGGTGCCGGAGCGGAAGATCAGGTAGGCGCCGAGGACGGCGACGAAGAACATGATCTCGCTGGCCAGGAACAGCCAGATCGCCAGCTTGCCCGGCAGCGTCGGGTCCCCGCCGCGACTGCGGACCGGGTCGGGCGCGTGGTCCTCGGCGACGTAGGTGGCGGCGGCGATGTCGGACACGGGCGGCGCTCTCCTCGGTCTAAGGAACTTCACGGGGCGGCAGGACGTCCGACCGCCCCTGTTAGCGGCGGCCCGCAGGGCCGGGCGTCGAGCGGGCCCGAAGCCGCGCAGGGCCAGTCGTCATGGCGACACCGGCATTGTCGCCGGCCCCGTCGTTACCTTACGCGGCAGGCTCGTCCGGTGCGACCCCGCGTCGCGGGCGGCGGACGATTCCTGCAACCGGCCGCCGGCGAACCACCCGAACGCTAGGGCGACAAGCATGAACCCCCAGCGGATCGGACGAGGCACTCGCATCGTGTACTTCCCGCGGGAGGCGAGGCCCGACCCGCTTGCGACCCGGCGAGCGGCGGGGGAAGGCGCGACGCGCGCCCCGTCCCCCGATCCGTCTCACTTCCCGAACCTGAACGCCACCGGTGCCGGCACCGACCCGTCCGAACCGACGGTCACCGGCTGCTCCTTAACCCCGTACCGCTCGTGCC
>JAQGHJ010000259.1 GCA_028288905.1 Phycisphaerales bacterium
GGCGGCGACGAACAGGACGTCCGGCTGTGGGCGTGGCTGGCGTTCCTCCGCCGGGCCGACCAGGTCGTGTTCGACCAAGTCCTGCCCGCCCGCCGCGAGGCGGACGCCCCGGCCGACCCCGGCGACCTCGTCTGGTTCTACCCCGGCGAGTGGTTCGGGCGGACCGAGCCGGTGCCGACCGTCCAGCTCAAGTGGCTTCGGGCGGCGGAACAGGACTACGAGTACCTGACCCTGGCCCGCCGCCGCGGGCAGGGGGTGAACGCGCTGTGGATGGCGAGAGTGCTGACCAAGCCGGTGCAGGTGCAGCCGGGCCAGTCGGCCGACCCGGCGTACGCCCTGATGACCGGGACGACGGACCCGAAGGCGTGGGCGGACGCCCGCCGGCTGCTGGCGCGGGCGATCGTCCTGCCGCCGGCCCCGGACTCGTCGACCGTCGGGGACGCCGACGACTCGCCCGACGCCCGGGCGGCCCGGTACACGCTCGACAACGAGGTGCTGCAGTGGGCCCGCCCGCAGGAGCAGCCGTTGCTGATAGGGCGGACGACGACCTGGTCGTGGGCCCGCCCCGCCCGGCGAGACGACCCGCCGCGGGTCACGCTCGACCTGGGGCTGGACGTGTACAACGCCGCCGACGTGAACCAGGAGCGGAACCACCTGCGGTGGGCGTCGATGCCGGCAGGGTGGGAGGTCCGCCCGCAGCCGACGCCGGTCCCGGCGCTAGAGACGTACCGGGTGCTGCGGGCCGGGCTGACGGCCGCGTTTGACCCGGCCAAGATCACCCCGGCCGCCCAACAGCCGGCCGACCTAGAGTTGGCCGTCGAGAGCAAAGAAGTGAAGTTCGTCAGCAAGCTGCGGCTGGCGCTTCCGGTGGCCAGTAGCGACCGGCGGGAGGGGCGGTTCGCCCTGGATGGGAAGTTGGAGGACTGGACGCCGGCCGACCGGATCCAGGACGGCCCGCTCGTGCGGATGCTGGCCCGCCCGGCTGTGCTCGGGCAGCGGCTGGAGCCGGCGTCGACGGCGACGCAGCTGTACACGAATTGGACACCGGCCAACCTGTACCTGGCGTTCGGGCTGAACGGGGTCGGGGGCACGGGCGGGGCCGGCGGGCCGGGCGGGAACCGGAACTTCAACTTCGTCGAGTACCAGAACCGGCGGGCGTGGGGCGAGGACTTGTGCGAGGCGCTGGTCCAGCCGGTGTACGCCGACGGCACGTCCGGGGCGGCGCTGCACGTCGTGTGCAAGCCGAACGGGACGGTCCGGATCGAACGGAAGGCCGCCCCGACCGACCCGGACGGCTGGGTGCCGCACGAGGGGGCGGACGTGCAGTACGTGACGTACGTCGGCGAGGGCCGGTGGACCGGGGAACTGGCGATCCCGTGGGAGCTGATGCGGGACGCCAAGCGGGGAATGCCCACGCTCCTGCGGTTCAACTTCGCGCAACACCGCCAGGCGGCCGGCGAGGACGCCAGCTGGGCCGGCCCCGTCGACTTCGGTCGGGACGACGCCCTGACCGGTCTGCTGTACCTGACGGCCCCGATCCCCGACGGCACCGGCGGGACCGCCCAGGGCGGGGCCCCGCTGCCGCGGACGATCGACCAGTAGCGTTGAGAAGCAGCAAAGGCGCCCAGGACATATGGGTGGGCAACGCGGCCCGGAAGTGCGGGGTCGCTCCCCCTCTCCCTCTGGAAGAGGGCGGGGGTGAGGGTGAACGTCACAGCGGCCTTCGGCTCGAGGATCACCGGCCCCGGAGGCGGGAGGCCAGTTCGACGCCCACCCTCACCCGCCCGGGCTTCGCCCGGACGACCTCTCCCGGAGGGAGAGGTGAAATGCGTCCGCCCCCGGCAACTGCGGACCGTATCCGGGTCGGATGCTGTTTGTCCCTCGCCTCACGCCTTTTTCCGCCCCAGCCGGAACTCGTGCGTCGCGTTCTTCCCCCCGCCGATGTCGTAGACGAGCGTGAGCCGCACCTTGCCCTCGCCGTCCCATGTCCAGATCGCCGTGTCGCTCGGGTCGACGACGGCGTAGTACCGCGGCTCGTCCAACCCGCTCCCGAGCGGGCCGTCGTAACCCGGTCCGTCGTACCCGAGCCCGCCGGACGCCCCCCGGCCGCGGTAGCCGGCCGACCCGAAACCCAGGCCGACGCCGAACCCGATGCTCGGCCCGGTCCGTTCGAGCCGCGGCGGCAGCGGGGGCAGGACGATCTTCACGAACGACCCGGGGGCGATGGTCTGCGGCCGGACCGGGTGACTCTGGCCGCGGGGGTCGACGACCACGCTCCGGTCGCCGAGCAGGCGGACGGCGTCCGCCGACCGGTTGTACACCTGCACGACGAGCCGGTCCTCGACCGTGATGAACTTGTACTCCAGCGGCTCACGGACGGCCGAGCCCCAGGCCTTGGTCCCGACGTGCTGCGCGAACTCCGACGGGGCAACGACGTCGTACTCGTACCGCGCGCACCCGACCAACGGCCCGGCCAGCAGGGCCAACAGGCCGAGGAACGACAGCGGCTTGGCGGAGGGTGGTGCGGCGGACATGGGCGTGGCCTCGGGCATCGGGGTCATGGGTTCGGGTCGTCCGCGAATCGTATCCTCGTCGTCACGCCGGCGGCGGGGGGCGGGCCGGAAACTCAATTCCCTGATAAGCACCTGAACAGGGCTGCTCAAGACGGTCGACCGGACGGCGGTCAGGACCGATAAAGAATCAAGGGGCGGGCTGCGGCGGGCCGATTCGAAGCATAGGGGAGCGTCGCGAGGATGGCGGCGGGCCGGCGGCGGAGTCGCCGGTGACGGATTCGGACGGAGCGACCGGACATGAACCGATCAGTGCGCCAGACATCAACACAAGCCGACCCGACGCCTGCGGGCGGTTGGGCCGAAACCGGCGCGACGGCGGGCCGCACTGACGGGCGACCGATCGACCTCGGCATGGGCCGTCGGCGGGTGACGGGGGACGATTTGTTTGTCTTTCACGCCTTAGTCAGCGGGAACGACCAAACGTTCGAGGACCTCTCGGGCCTGCGGCCGGCCGACGCGGCCACCGCCGCCCGGCTGGCCCGACAGACCCGTCCGGCGTTCGTCACCGAGGGGTGGCTGGACCGGGTGAACGACCGGCTGACCGGCTGGCTCTCCGGGCTGGCGAACGCGGTCGGCGAGTGGGTCCGCGGCGGGCCGGAGGATCGGCCCGCCAACGACGCGACCGCCCCCGCGGCCCCGCCGCGGGCGGCGGGCAGCGACG
>JAQGHJ010000267.1 GCA_028288905.1 Phycisphaerales bacterium
CCGTACTTGGAACAGCACGCGGTTTACTCCCGCGGCCGGTTCGGCATGTGGAAGTACGAGGTCGCGAACACCGACCACTCGCTCATGCAGGGCGTCGAACTGGTGAACCGGCTGATCCTCGGGGAGCCGGAGCAGACGATCGGGATCAAGTACGAAAGCACGACCGACGGCCGCCAAGCCGCCGTCCACGAGCGGAGCGTCCTGGCCGGCAGTGGCGACCCGAAGAAGGCCGCCGAGCGGGCCGCGGCGGGCAGCACGGCGACCAGCGGCGCGGCGGCTACAGCGGCCACGGGCCTGTCCGCGGCGAGCGACGCGGTGAAAGCCGTGGTCGCCGCGGCCAGCAAGGCTCTGTCCGTGGCAAAGACCGACCCGGACGCCGTGTCCGCTGCCCGAAAGCAACGGGGGTCGGCCGGCGGACCGGGGGACAAGGACGAGGTCCACGTCTCCGAAGAGGAGTTGGGCGTGACGACCACCCCTGACGCTCGTCGTACGAGTCCCGGCGCTCAATAGTCACAATCCGCGAGGGAGCGGCGACAGCAAAACCTTCGGCTGCAAAGAGAGCCCCCGCCTGCGATCAGGATCGCAGGCGGGGGCTCGTTTCATTTGAGCCTTTTCAGGGCGAAATATGGCCGGCTAGACAACTGCCGCAGCACCTCGACCCGTTTCCGGGAATCAGTTTGACACCCACTCGTGAATACTGTTATACATCTGTGAACAGCAACGGCCGATGTTCATCCGAGTCGAGACATCCTCCGGCCTCCCGATCACCCGGCAGATCGCCGACCAAGTCCGGGCCCACTGCGCCGCCGGCACGTTGCGGCCGGGCGATCGGCTGCCGAGCGTGCGGGAGCTGGCCCGGGAGCTGGCCGTCAACCAGAACACGGTCCTGCGGGTGTACGAGCGGCTGACGACCGAGGGGCTGCTGGAGCGGCGGCACGGCGACGGCACGTTCGTCGCCGACCGCCTGCCGCCCGGCCGGCTCAAGGCCGAACGCGAGCTGCTGCGGCAGGAGGTCGAGCGGATCGCCCACAAGGCCGCCGACCTGAACGTTCCGCCGGCCGACCTGCGGGCCATGCTGGAAGCCGCCCTCGCCGCGCGGACGGCTGGTGCCGCACCGCCGTTTAGTGGCGAAAACAATGATCGAGCTGTTTAGCTCCGGGCGGGAGCCCGGGGTTGTGTGTGTGAGTTGGCGTTTACTGGTATCAGCCCGTCCAACCCGGATTCCGCCCGTGTTTTGACGCAGGAATGATGTGGGTGCCTGATGGACGGATCGGATCCTCCGCCCACCCATCAACCGGTGTCCCGAAGCCTCAATGCTGACCCGACCGACCTCCGACGGAGACCGCGATGACCAGCGACCGTCCCGACCCCTCGCCCGCGTCCGCCGCCACGCCGCCCCCGGCGATCGAGCTCCGCGGCGTCACCAAGCGGTTCGGCCGCAAGCCGGTGCTGAACGGCGTCGATCTCGTCGTCCCGGCCGGGCAGACGTTCGCGTTCCTCGGCCGCAACGGCATGGGCAAGACGACGACCATCCGCACGCTGCTCGGCCTCCTCGCCGCCGACGCCGGCACCGTCCGGGTGCTCGGGCTCGACCCGCACAAGCAGCCCCTGGAGGTCCGCCGCCGGGTCGGGTACGTCGCCGAGGACCAGCAGATGTTCGCCTGGATGCGGGTCGACCAGCTCACGTCGTTCGTCGCCCCGTTCTACCCGACGTGGGACGCGGTCCGGGCGAAGCAACTCGCCAACCAGTTCGAGCTGCCGGCCAAGACCCGCGTCAAGCACCTGAGTAAGGGCCAGGGCGTGCGGCTGGCGCTGCTGCTGGCGCTGGCCCACCGGCCGGAACTGGTCATCCTCGACGACCCGACGCTCGGGCTCGACCCGATCATGCGGAAGGACTTTCTGCGGGACGTCGTCACGTACCTGCAGGGCGAGCGGGTGACAGTGTTCTTCAGCTCGCACCTGCTGTACGAGGTCGAGCCGGTGGCCGACGCGGTCGCCATCCTCGACCGCGGGCGGGTGCTGAAGCACGCGGCAACCGACGACCTGCGGCAGCAAGTGAAACGGCTCGTCGTTCCCGCCGACGCGGCCGCCGCCCTCGCCAAACTGCCCGGGGTGTTGGACGTGACGGTGAACGGGCGGCAGGCGGCGGCCGTCGTGGCGGACGTAGATGCCGCCCTCCCGGCGGCGCGGGCGGCCGGCCTCGACCCGGCCGTCGTCGACCTGAACCTGGACGAGATCTTCGAGGCGTACGTCATCGGCCGCCCGGGCGACCCGGCCGGCCGGAAGGAGCGGGCGGATGCGGATCCTCCTCTGGAAAGAGTGGCATGAGCAGCGGTGGAAGCTCGGGTTCTCGTCCCTGCTGCTGGCCGCGTTCGCCCTGATCGGGTTGCGGTCGCGGGTGGTGGCGGACGAGGCCGTGCTGGCCGTGCTGACGACGCTCGGCACCCTGCTGCTGCCGGTGCTGGCCGTCGTCGGGCTGGTGCCGCCAGAGCGCGCCGACGGCACTCTGGAAGCGCTGCTGGCGCTGCCCGTGCGGCCGGGGCGGGTGCTGGCGGCCAAGGCGTTGGCCGGCGCGGCCCTGGTGGCCG
>JAQGHJ010000285.1 GCA_028288905.1 Phycisphaerales bacterium
CCGGCCGCGCCGCCGGCCACGGCTCCGCCGCCCGCCGGCGCCGGTTCGATCGGCCATAGGGCGCCCATCTGCACCCACCGGGTCAGATCCGCCACGGCCGCGGCCGACAGCTGCGTCTTCGGCGGCATCTTCGTGTCGGGGTCCTCCCACCGGACCGCCTTCACGAGCGGGCTCTTGCCCGGGTTGCCCGGGAACACGGCCGGCCCCGACTCGCCGCCCTTGAGCAGCCCCGCCCGGCTGTCGAGCAGCAGGCCGCCCTTGACCTTCTCGGCCTTGGCCGAGTGGCACGCGTAGCAGTTCTCCGCCAGCACCGGCCGAATCTTGCGCTCGAAGAACTCGACGCCGGCCGGGTCGGGCTTCGGTGCCGGTGCGGCGGGCTTGGCTGAGGTCGGGGCGGCCGCGGCTCGGACGGCCGACGGCAGTGCGGCCGTCGCCAAAGCGACTGCGAGCAGGCGGGTGAACGTCGGGCGGCGGACGGTCATGGAGGCTCTCAAGAGGTTCGGCACCTACCGGAATCGCCCTGTTCGGGAAGGCAAGTTCGGACGACGCGAGGACCTTTCCGCGTCGGGCCCCGCCGTCCCCGGCAGGGCTATCGGGGATCGCCGGATGAGCGGAACGACGCTCCGTTCCTCGATCTGGCGTCGTGTCTTCCTGAACGCCCGTCCGAGCCGGTTATTGCCGGTCGCCGGTCGAACCCGTTATCGGCCGCCCGCCCGCCCCCGCAGCCGGGCGAATCGTACGTCCCGCTCGGGAACCTCTCCGGAGCCACCGCCGCGGGCCGAGGTCCGCGCGACGACGCATGACCCTGCCGATCTCCATTCATCATTTCGCCGCCGGCACCCGCTCACACGGGGTCGTGGTGCTCGCCACGGCGCTGGCCGCCCTGTGCCTGATCCGGGTCGGCCAACGCCTCGCCGACGCCGCCGCCGCCCGGCCGGGGTGGCGGTCGGCCCCGCGGCGGTTCGCCCGACTGCTGGGCGGCGGGATGCTGGCGGTGTGGCTGGCCGTCCTCGCCCGCGACCTGCTCCCGGACCGCCGCGGCTGGGCCGAGTCGCTCCCGCTGCACCTGTGCGACGTGGCCGGGCTGGTCGGGGCAGCCGCCCTGTACACGGGCCGCCGGCCGCTCCGGGCGGTCCTGCACCTGTGGGCGTTCACGTTCACCGTCCAAGCGTTCCTGATGCCGGTGGTGAAGGTAGGCCCCGCCCGGATGGACTTCTGGCTGTACTGGGTGAGCCACGGGGCGATCGTCGCCGCCGCCGCGTACGACGCGACGGTGCTCGGGTTCCGCCCCCGCTGGGCCGACTGGCGGACGGCCGTGCTGGCGACGCTGGCGTACGTCGCGGTCGTGCTGCCGGTCGACGCGGCGCTCGGGGCGAACTACGGGTACGTCGGTGACACCGGCGGGGCGCGGCAGTCGCTCGTGGCCGCGTTCGGCCCGTGGCCGGGGCGGGTGCCAGTACTCGTGGCGGCCGCGGCCGCGGTGATGGCGGGGCTGACGCTGCCGTGGGAGCTGGCGGCGGCGTGGGGGCGGCGGCGGCAGGACGCGGTCGGAGTGTTGAAGCGGCCCACGGAGCCTGTCGGTCCGGGCCCTTACACCCTCGTGGACGTTCACGTCCGACCGCCCCGGCGGGCGGCCGCGTAACGCATCGTTCAGCCGTCCGCCTTGTGCCAACAGGCAAGACGCCGCGTCGTCCGCGAGAAGACCGCCGACGAACTTCCACGACGGCTGGCGAACGTCACGTCACGCGCGATCATCGGTTACCCAGCGGCTTAGCGAGAGCACGCCGGAGCACCACTGCTCGTACTCGAACTTCGACGGGCACCGCAACAGGGACCGGGACCGCTGTTGCCATCGCCGGATGTCGGCGTGGCCGTACTCGTCGCCGCGGCTCACGAAGCCCTCGACGACGGGCCGGGGCTTGGAACTGAATCCGGTGCGGACCGCGTCGCCGATGATCAGGTAAAGGACGCCCACGAAGTATGAACGGTTCGGACACCGCTCGTCCGACGCGCATTCCAGGAGGGCCCGCTCGTGACCGGACCACGACAAGGCGAGATCCCCGTCTTGGCAGGGTTCGACGACACCGTCAGCGTACGCCCACTGCCGTATCTCGTCCGGTGATGGGTTCCACGGGTTGAGCATCGTCGACGCACCGGTCTCCGGCCTGTTGCATGATCGCCGGTGGGCCCACGGGTCGGCGTGACGTCACGCCACCCACTCCGGCGGCGGCTGGATGTCATCTGCCGGCCGGCCGCCGGCGTCCTTGCGGCCGCTGCCGGCGAGGCGGCTGATCACCGTCACCGTCATGTCCGCGTCGCACGCGATCTGGCAGCTCAGCCGCACCCCCGGGTGCGCCCCCAGCCCGCGGGCGGCGATCAGGTCCTGCTCGGCCTTGGTCATTTTCGTCGGCTCGCCGGCGGTGAACTGCACGCGGCAGGTCGTGCACCGGGCGGCCCCGCCGCAGGCGTGGAGCTGGTCGGTGCCGGCCTCGTCCGTCATGGCGTTGATGAGCCGCTTGCCGGCTGGGACTTCGAACGATCCGACGCCGTCGACGGTCAGGGTGGGCATGCCGACGGTTGTAGCGGCCGGGCGAGGCGGGGGGAAGTAGGCGGTAGGCGGAGGGCGGACGATTGTCCGGAGCCCCGAAGGGGCGGAAGCACCGTAGCCCGGGGCGCGAGCCCCGGGTTTGAACGCGGCTGGCACACTCGAGCCCTGAAAGGGCGGAAGAGCCCGAACGTTATCGGCGGTTGGGCTCTTCCGCCCTTTCAGGGCTCCCGGCTTCTCACTCGTGCGTCAACCCGGGGCTCGCGCCCCGGGCTATGGTGCTTCCGCCCCTTCGGGGCTCATACCGTTTCTGCCCTCTGCCCTCTGCCTACTGCCTACTGCCTACTGCCTACTGCCTACTGCCTACTGGCGCGCCGGCCCGGCGAACTTGTCCCGTCCAGCGGGTTCCCGTAGCCTTCGCCGATGCGCCGTACCTACCTCCGCGACTGTGCCGCCGGTGACGTGATCGACGACGTGTTCGTCGTCTCCAACAAGCAGTTCGCCCAGGCCTCGAACGGGTCCCACTACATCAAGGCGTTCGTCTCGGACCGCACCTGCCAGCTGTCCGGGCGGATGTGGAAGGCGACCCGGGAGATCTTCAACTACCTGCCCGACGCCGGGTTCGCCCGCGTCCGGGCCCGGGTCGAGAACTACCAGAGCAACCTGCAGGTGGTGATCGAGTCCGTCGGCCCCGCCCCGGACGGCAGCTACGACGTCGGCGACCTACTGCCGTGCACCACGAAGAACGTCGACCAGATGTTCGCCAAGCTGGCCGAGGTCCTCGGCAGCGTCCGCAATCGGCACCTGCACGCCGTGCTCCAGGCGTACCTGCGGGACGAGCGGCTGATGGCGATGTTCCGCCGCAGCCCGGCCGCCAGCAGCTTCCACCACGCCTGGATCGGCGGGCTGCTCGAGCACACGCTGAACGCGGTCGAGGTGGGCGACGCGGTCTGCCGGTTCTACCCGCTGCTGAACCGCGACCTCGTGGTGGCCGGGCTGTTCGTCCATGACATCGCCAAGACGTGGGAGCTGAAGTACGACGCGGCGTTCGGGTACACGGACGCCGGGCAGCTCGTCGGGCACATCGTCAAGAGCGCGATGTGGCTGGAGCACAAGGCCGGGCAGGCCGCCCAGCAGCTCGGCGAACCGATCCCCCGGCCGATCATCGACGTGCTCCAGCACATCATCCTGAGCCACCACGGGGAACTGGAGTACGGCAGCCCCAAGACGCCGGCGACGCCCGAGGCGTTCGCGGTCCACATGATCGAGAA
>JAQGHJ010000288.1 GCA_028288905.1 Phycisphaerales bacterium
CGGCCACCACGGCCGGGCGTTCTGCTTTGCCCGCTGGCCAGCTTCACGGGCTGTCGGCCGTGTATTCGAACCCGCCGGCAACGGCGTAATCGAGAAACAGGTACGGCACGATCTTCGGTACGAACCCTTTGGCGGACGTGTTGACGTCGTCCCCGGACGGCGTCCCGGGCGTCGGCCGGGCCGGGGCCTCGCTCACGTCCCCGATGACCTCCCCGACGAACGTCGCGGCGTCGGTCAGCGGGTCGGCGTTCAAGTGTAGTTGCAGCTCGGGGTAGCCGGTGCCCTGGTCGTCGTACGCCAGCAGGGCCCCGGGCCCGCCGACCCCGCCGTTGCCGTACGGGTCCGGCTTGCTGCACGCGACGTAGCACCGGACCCGCCGGACGTGCGGCGTGGTGCCGTCCGTGCGGTAGGTGATCGCGAGCCCGTCGGGAAAGCTGGCGTCCTCCCCGTTGGTGCCGATGAACGGCACGTTCTCGGCCCGGTGGACCTCGGCCCCCCACACGAGCGGGCGGTAGCCGGTGCCGATCCCGGTGTTGTCCCCCGTGCTGCTCACCCGCGTGTAACAGTCGGCCGGTCCGGTCGGCAAATGCTCTTCCGGGTCGGCCAGCTCGAGCGGCGGGAGCGGCGGGGCCGGCGTCTGCGGGGCCGCTTCCGCCCCGTCCATCGCGTCGCCCGACGTGTTCGGCGTGCCGGTGTACCCGCTGGCCGGGTAATACTGTGCGAACGTCGACCGGGCCCCGTACGCCCCGCCGATGAACCCGACGGTCCGCAGGTCGTTCACGGCGTCGCGGATCGCGTTGAGGACGTGCGGGCCGAACAGGTCACCCGGCCGCGGATCACCCCACGCCTCGACCACGTCGGGGGCGGCGGTCTGGTCCGCGGCGACAACCCACGCCCCGGCGACCCGCTCGACCACCTTCGTACCGTGCTGCCGCTCCCCGGCCGGCGTCGTCGGCAAGGTGGGGAAGAACCCCCCGACCCCCAGCGGGGCCGCGGGGTCGACCACGCCCGGCGAGAACGACGCTAGGAACCGAGCCCGCTGCCCGTCCTCTCCGTCGGCCGCCAGCGTGCTAACGCACCGTTCGTACCGTCGCGGCCACCCGTTTTCGCCCGGCCACGCCGGCCGCTGAGAAAGCTTGTAATAGATCGGATCGAACGGCTCCGTACCATCCGGACCGCCGGAGACGTACCGGCCCTCCGGCTCCTTGTCGCGGTCGATGTAGACCGCGGCGAGCTGGTTGAGCCGGTAGATCATCTGCGGCCAGCCGTGATTGGCCGGACCGCCGGTCCCCGTGCCGGACAGGGCGTGTGCCCCGGCGAGTGACTCAGGGAAAAGACCAGCCTCGCCCGCGACCCGAATCCGTTCGTTGATCGCCCGCACGAACGGAAGGTAGGCGTCGGAGGTCTGCCAGTCGTCGTCGGCGGCGTAGGTTTTCGACCACGGGTTAGGCATAGCGACTCACCCCATGAACCGGATGCCCGTCCAGACCGGAACCAGCGTGTCGTCGATCGGCGTGTAGACCTGATACTTGGCGGTCGGGGCGGGGAGGCTGCTGCCCGTGACGATCACCCACGCCGGCCGCCAGCTACCATCGGTCTGCTTCGTGTTCGCCCGCCGAAGCAAGACCGTGGACCCGGCCACACCTGACCCGGCCGTCATCTCGACGGCTAGATTCTTCTGGTCGTCCGGCTTCGTGTTGTCGCCGACCCGCCCGCCGGACACGACTTCCCAAGTCGACACATCAGACCCGCTGCCGGGCTTCCGGAAGACCTCTTGCCAGCTCCAGCCGGGCGACGGCGTCCCGCTCACCTTCGTGTCGAGCTTTGCCCAACAGGTTTCGCCAAGCCGCCCCGGGGTACGGGCCGCGGCCCCGGTCCCGTTGGACGGCAGCCCTTCCGCCGCCCGGACGACGTCCGCGATGCGGTCGGCGGACCGGGAATCGAACGCCACATAATCGCTCGCGTCGTCCGCCATGGGGTTAGCTCCAAAAGGGCAACGACGAGAAGGCGTGTTCCTTTTCGAACAGCCAGGACAGGAACACAGGCTTGCCGCCCGAGACGAGCTTCTTGCCCTTGCCGTCCAGATTGACCGGCTCGGTGATGAACTCGCCGCCGGAGTCGATGATCCGCGGGGCCGGGTTCACCACGTCGGCACTCAGGGCCGGCGGGAACGCGGACAGGCCGCGGTCGTGAATCTTCCGCCGCCACCCGTCCTTACGGAGCTTCAAGGAGATTTCGACCTGTTCGAACTGCGTCCCGTTTTCGTATCCGGGTTCGCTCGTCAGGTCCGCAATCCACGCTTGCCCGATCGGGACGGCCAGCGTCTGCCCGCGATAGACAATGCTGAAGGCGTCCGTGTTGACGCAGTCCATCACCTCGACGAACGTCGCCCACTGGCTCGCGAAGTCCGTCGTCGGGAGGTTCTTCCGGATCGTGACGACCGGGTCGCGGAAGACCTTCGTCACGCTCGGGTCGAACGGGCGTCCAGCCGAGTTGACGACCGCCTTCTTCCAGAGCCACCCCGCGATACTGATCTCCGCGCCGTCCGCGTCGAACGCCTTGGGGACGGCCGGGGCCTCGTAAATTTCCTGCTCGGACCCGTCGAACGACAGCCGAAGCGAGATCCCGCGAAGCAGCGGGTTCGGGTTGACCGCCTCTCCGGCCGCCGTCGAGTAGGACACGGTCACTTCGTAATGTCGGTCCGACCCCTCGACCTCCGACGAGTCGACGTCGACAACCTTCAACCCCGGCTTGCCGACGCTCCAGATCGCGCCGATCGCCGGGCACCCGCCTTCGGCCACCTCCGGCCCGTCGCCGACGCCGACGCGGACGAGATACGTGCGCTTCGCCTTCGACACCGCCTTCTCGTCGGTGCCGGACGATCGGCTTCGCTTCAGTTTCACGGACTCGACGGCCATAGCGGATCCCCGGGATTAGATCGACTTGCCCTTGATAACTGGTTGCTTCTCGATGGCGCGGCGGGTGGCCTTCTGCTCGGCGAGCTGCTGGCGGGCCAGGGCTACGGCCTTGTCTTGGGCGTCGCCGTCCGTCCCTTGAAAGCCGGCAGTGAAGCGACGTTCGAACACGCCAACCTTCGTGTCCGCGAAGTGGTCGCCGTGCTCCGTCGCGGTTTCCTTCCCCGCCGCCTCTTCGGCCGCTTTGGCGTTCGCGGCCTCGACCTGTTCGGCCGTCAGCAGGCCGGCGAGCCAGAGCCGTTGGATCTCGTCGAGCTTCTCGGCCAGGATGTCGGCCGGCGTCTTGATGCTTTCGATGATCTTCTCGGCCGCCTCCCGCATCCCCTTCTTTTTGTCCAGGGCGTCGAGCGCGGCGGCGGCGTCGCGGGCCGCCATCAACCCCCCCACCCCCCCCCCCATCAAG
>JAQGHJ010000323.1 GCA_028288905.1 Phycisphaerales bacterium
GGCCGCCGCTTGGGCCGCCTTCAGCTCGGCCTCCGCCTTCGCCGCGGCCGGCTCGACTTCACCTAGCTTTCGCTCGGCCGCCGCCAGCCGGTCCGCCACCGGCGGCGGGTTCGGGGTCACGTCGCCGACCGGCTTGCCGTCGGCCACGCCCCACGCCCGGATCAGGCCAGACCAGTCCCCGGCGAACACCCGCCCGCCGTCGTGGTCGAACGCGACGTGCAGGGCGATGTCGTTCAGCCCGCTGCCGAGCGGCTTCCCGTTGTCGCCGCCGGGGGACCACACCCGCACCATCTTGTCCCGCCCGGCCGTCGCGATCCGCCCGTCGTGGGCGAACCCGGCCGCCGTCACCCCGCCGACGTGGGCGGGCCAGTTCTTGACCGACTTGCCCTCCGCCATCTCCCACAGCCGGGCGGTGCCGTCCTTACTCGCCGACAGCAGCAGGGCCGAGTCGTCGCGGAAGGCGAGGGCGTCGATCGAGTCCTTGTGCCCGTTGAGCGTGTACAGCTCGCCGCCGGTCTTGGCCTCCCACACGTACAGGTTGCCGGCCCGGTCGCCGCTGGCGAGGTACTCGCCGTTCGGGCTGATCGCGATGGCTGTCACCCAGTCGGTGTGCTTCTTGATCGAGTACAGCTCTTTGCCGTCGGCGACGTCGTACCCCTTCACGAGCCGGTTCGTGCCGCCGAGGGCGACGAGCTTCTGGTCGGGCGACAGGTCGGCCGCGATCACCTCGTCGAGCTCGTCGCCGACGTCCGTCACCCGGTCGCCGGACGCGACGTCGTACAGGACGGCCTTGCCGAGCTTGGCCCCGGTGCCGCCGGCGGCTAATAGCAGGCTGCCGTTGCGGCTGAACCGCAGGACGTGCGGCACGCCCTCGGGGAAAGGTAGCACGCCGAGCACGTCGAGTGATGCGGAGTGGTACAGCACGACCTGCCGCTGCCCGCCGACGGCCAGGACGGGGGCCCACGGGCTGGCGGCCAGCGACTCGACGGCCCCCGGCCGGCTCGTGCGGACCAACGGCTCGGCCGACAGCCCGGCCGGGAACGCGATCGGGCCGGTCGGCTTGCCGACGACCGTGACTGCGGACAGGTCGACCTTCGGCTTGGACCCGGCGGCCGCCTTCGACCCGCTCGTCTCCAGCAGCCCGCCGGCGATCCACTTGCGGACCAACTCCAGCTCGGCGGCTGGCAGCTTGTCCTTCTTCGGCGGCATCGTCGGCTCGGCCGCGTGCGTCATCACCTTGTAGAGCATGGACCCGGCCGGGTCGCCGGCGTTCGTCATCGACCCGTTGTCGCTGCCGGCGATCGCCGCTTGGTACGTGGTCAGGTCGAGCCCGGCCTTCTTCTTGTCCGGGTTGTGGCAGCCGTTACACGCGTTCCGGAAGATCGGCAGAACCTGATCCGCGTACGTGACTTTGTCCCCCGCCGACTGCGCGGCGGCGGACGACGGCGCGCCGGCCGCGGCAACCAGTGCGGCGGCGCAAGGGGCGGCGGCTCGGAGCAGGCGGGTGAGGGTCGGGGCAGTCATGGTGGTAGGTCCCGGCACGTCAGCTTCGGGGGCAAACGATTGCCCGGGGCGAATCCTCAAGGCACTTCGGCGACGCGATCGGTTGGAGGCGTCCGGAGCGATGATCGGGCGGGCCCGTCCGTGTCACGGGCTTCCGGACCGTGCGCACGGGTACCGACGTGGAAGGCTTCGGAGGTCCCATCGTTTCGGGGTTCCCGGCCACCACGCACGGGCTGGAAGCCCGTGTCACGGACAGGCCCGACCGACGACGGCAGTACGCTGCCCTCTTGGCACGGACGCGGCAACGGACCTTGGTGGCGGGTCGGTCAGTGGTTGAACATGAACTCTTCCGAGTTCAGCAGTGCCCACAGCACGTCCTCCAGCACCTTCGCCGTCTCCTGCTGGACGTCCGCCTTCTTCGGGTCGCCGGTCGGGAGGGCCGCCCGCAACGTGGACAGCTCCTCCGGCGTCGGCTTGCGGCTGACGGTCCGGGCGTACAGCGCCTCGATCACCTGCTCCGGCGTCTTCTTCTCGTCGACGAACAGCTTCCGGACCACGCCGCCCTGCGTGATGCGGGCGTTGGTCGTCTGGCCGTTCAGCAGGTGCAGGGCCTGCGACAGGTTCGGCTCCATCGCCACCTCGCACGAGCAGACCGTCTCCCGCTTGGCCCGCCCGAACGTGGTCAGGAAGTAGCTGCTCGTGTCGCCGTCGGCGATCTGAACGGCCCGGGCCCCGAGCGGCAGCCCGCGGAACTTCTCGCTCGTCTCCGTCGCCTGCCCGATCGCGTCGAGCAGCACCTCCGCCCGGATCCGCCGGATCGGGCCCTTGGCGAAGTTCCGCACGTCCGTCGCGTTCGTGTCGTTCGCCCGAGTGGCGAGCTGGTACGTCCGGCTCGTGCAGATGTCGCGGACGAGCCGCCGGAAGTCGTACTTGTACTCCTGGAACCGCGTGCCCAACGCGTCGAGCAGCTCCGGGTTCACCGGAGGGTTGCTGACCCGCACGTCGTCGACCGGCTCGATGATGCCCTTGCCGAGGAAGTGGGCCCAGACGATGTTCGCCAGGTTCTTGGCGAAGTACGGGTTCTCCGGGCTGGCCAGCCACTTGGCGAGCACGGCCCGGCGGTCCTGGCCCGGCTCGATCTTCGGGACGTCGCCGCCGAGGAACTTCGGCACCGACTTGCGGCCGAGCGGGTGTTTAACTTCCCCGCCGTTCTGGTTGAAGACGATCTGCTCCCGCGGGTCCTCGCCCTGCTTCCGCCCGACCTGGCTGAAGAACGACGCGAACCCGTAGTAATCGTCCTGCGTCCACCGGTCGAACGGGTGGTTGTGGCACTGGGCGCACTGCACCCGCATGCCCATGAACACCTGGGCGGTGTCCTCCGCGACCTTCAGGGTGTCCCGCTCGGCCTGGTAGTAGTTGGTCGGCGGGTTGTCGAACGTGCCGCCGGTCGCCGACAGCAGCTGCTGCACGACCTGGTCCATCGGCACGTTGTTGGCGATCTGGTCCTGGAGCCAGTTGAAGTAGAGCAACGCCGACTTGTAGCTCAGCCCGTCCTGGTTCGGCTGCGAACGGATCTTCAGCAGCTCGGCGAACTTCATCACCCACAGTTCGACGAACTCCTTGCGGCCGAGCAGCGCGTCGACCAGCTTCTCCCGCTTCTTCGGGTCGGCGTCGGCGACGAACGCGGCCGACTCGTCGGCGGTCGGAAGCAGCCCGACGATGTCGAGCGACGCCCGGCGGACGAACGTCTCGTCCGAGCACACCTCGCTCGGCAGCACCCGCAGCTTCTTCAGCTTCGCGTCGACGTACCCGTCGATGTAATTGTACTCCGACGCGTTGTTCCACTCGTACGCTTGGCCCTTGGGGATCACCACTGCCTGGCTGCCGACGGTGAACGTGGCGAACCGGGCCATCACGAACGCCTCGCCCCGGCTCTTGGCCGTCACCTTGCCGGTCTGGTCGATCGGGGCGGACGAGTCGTTGTTGCTCAGGAACAGGACCTGGTTCGTCACGTCCCGATCGGTGCCGTCAGAGTACTTGGCCCGGGCGACCATCTGCTGGGCCGACCCCTCGCCCTCGAGGACGATCGTCTTTGGGAACAGCTCGAGCGCGACGGGCTTGGCCACGTCGGCCGCGTCGTCGGGGGCGCCGGCCTCGAGCCACCGCATCATCGTCGCGTACAGCGGGCTGTCCGGCTTGAACAGTTGACCGCCGGTGTGCTGGACCGCGCCGATCGCCTTGGTCACGAGCAGGCTGTCGGCCGGGACGGCGAGGTTGATCCGGCGGGTGGTCTGGGCGCGGGTGATGTGGTCGTAGTCTCCGGCCGCGTCAAACCCGAACAGGCTCAGGTTGAACCCGTCCTTCCCGCGGGCCGACCCGTGGCACCCGCCGGTGTTGCACCCGGCCTTGAGGAACACGGGCATAACGTCGAGCCGGAAGCTGATCGGCCGGTCGGCCGCGGCCGCCTTCACGTTCAGCGGGACGTTCACCGTCTTGCCGCCGTACGTGACGGCGAGCGAGCCGGCCCCGTCGCCGGCCGGGCGGACCGTGTGTCCGTCGACCTTCGCCAGCGCCGGGTTCGACACGTCAAACTTGGCGTCGGCCGTCACGTCT
>JAQGHJ010000326.1 GCA_028288905.1 Phycisphaerales bacterium
AACGCCGGCGGCCCGATGGCCCGCGGCCGGCCGGCCCCGGCGCTGGCCGCCCTGAACCCCGACGGCCCCGAGGGCTGCCTCGGCGACAAGATCCGCAAGGGCGTGCCGAACTACGACTTGTCCGACGCCCAGCGAACTGCCCTGAAGGCGGCCGTGAAGGCCCAGGCCGAGCTGGCCAAGCCGCTTCCCCCGGCCGAGCAGGTCGTCCGGCAGATGGCGGCGCTGAACTGCTACGCCTGCCACGCGCGGGGCGGCCTCGGCGGCCCGACGCCCGACCGCCAAGCCTACTTCACGATGACGGCCGACTTCGACATGGGGGAGGAGGGTCGGTTCGCCCCGAACCTGACCGGGGCCGGGGCGAAGCTGAAGCCGGCCGCGATCGGGAAGATCGTCCACGAGGGACAGTTGCACGTGCGGTCGGTGCTGGCGACGCGCATGCCGGTGTTCCGGAAGGAGGCGGCCGGCGCGGTCGTGGCGGCGCTGCCGGCGGCCGACGCCGTGCAGGTCAACCAACCGCCCGCCAACAACGTGCCGGCCGCCGGCGACGGGCCCCGAGGGGCATGGCAACCCGGCGGCCCGCCGCCAGCGTTCTCCGAAGCGTCCGCCAAGGACGGGCGGGCGCTGTTCGGCGTCAAGGGGCTCGGGTGCGTCAACTGTCACGGCGTGCTCGGGCAGAAGTCGCTCGGCATGCCCGCCCCGGACCTGACGACGGCCGGCGAGCGGCTGACCTGGCCCTGGTTCACGGCCCTGCTGCACGACCCAAACGCCGTCAACCCCGGCACCCGCATGCCCGGGTTCTGGCCCGGCGGGGTCGTCGCCCTGAAGGACGTCGCCGGTGGCACCGAGGCCGGGCAGTACGCCGCCCTGTACAACTACCTGTCGCTCGGCAGCTCGATGGCGCTGCCGGCCGGGCTCGCCCCGACGAAGGGTGAGGAGCTCGTGCCCGCCGACGAGCCGGTCGTGCACCGCACGTTCTTCGCCGGGGTCGGCCCGCGGGCGGTGCTGGTCGGGTACCCGGAGCGGGTGAGCGTCGCGTTCGACGCGAATCTGGTCCGGCTGGCCACCGTCTGGCGGGGCCGTTTCTTCGACCCCAAGGGCATCTGGGACGGCCGCGGCGGCGATGCGCTACCGCCGCTGGGGACCGACGTGCTGAACCTGCCCCGGCTCGGCACGTTCGCCGTGCTGCCGAGCGAGAGCGCCCCGTGGCCCGAGCCGGCCGCGGACAAATCCGCGGAGAAGGCGACCGGCAAGGGAGCCGACAAGGCCGACGCCGGCGGGGAGGCGGCCCGGAACCTCGGCGGCAAGTACCTCGGGTACGACCTGGACGCCGACCGCCGGCCGACGTTCCGGTACCGCGTCGGCGGCACGGGCGGGGCCGGGGCCCCCGGCACCGGCGGCGTCGAGGTCCGCGAGCAGCCGCTACCGAAGGTGCAGCCCGGCGGCACCCAGCTCGTCCGCCAGTTCACCCTCACCGGCAAAATCGACGGCCTGTACCTGCTGGCCGCCCAGGGTGCCAAGTCCGTCGAGGACGTGGGTGGCGGGGCGTACTTGATCGACGGCAAGCTCACCGTCCGCCTGCCGCCGGACGTCAAGCCCATCCTCCGCGACGCGGCCGGCGGGGATGCCCCCGGCGGCGGCAAGCAACTCATCGTCCCGATCGACCTGTCGAATGGCAGCGCCGCGCTGCGGGTGGAGATGTCATGGTAAATGGTGAACTCTCGCGGACTGGTATCGATGGGCTGTCCGGGCCCGCTCTTAGTGGCATCGGCGGGACGCCTATGCCACTAAGAGCCGCAGAGCTGCTTCGTCGAACCGGTGCCGCTGTCGGTTTCGCTCTCGCCCTCCTGCTGATCACCGCCTCCCCGATCTTCGCCCAGGCGAAGAAGGACGCGGGCAAGCCGAAGCCGGCCGAGAAGGCGAACCCGAACGGCACCATGTACCTGCCGGACCTCAAGGCCGAGGCGGCGCATTACCGGGTTGTCACGATCCCGCTCCCGGACGACGTCGTGCTGGAGTGCGGGGCGATCGAGTGCGGCCCCGGGGACGCGGTGTACGTCGGCACCCGCCGGGGCGACGTGTACCGGGTCAACAATGCCTACGCCGACCCGCCGACCGGCGTCACGTTCACCAAGTTCGCCACCGGGCTGCATGAGGTGCTCGGGCTGGCCTACAACCTGCGGGACAAGGCCCTCTACGCCTGCACCCGCCAGGAGATCACCAAGCTCACCGACCGCGACGGCGACGGCGTGGCCGACGCGTACGACACCTACTGCGACGGCTGGGCGATCAGCGGCGATTACCACGAGTACGGGCTGATGTCGCCGTTCGATCGTGAAGGCAACCTGTACGTCGCCCTGTGCCTGACCGGGTCGTTCACGAGCAAGGTGCCGTGGCGGGGGTGGTGCGTGAAGGTGACGCCGGACGGCGTCATGCACCCGTTCGCCAGCGGCGTGCGGTCCCCCGGCGGCGTCGGGTTCGACGCGGCCGGCCGGCTGTTCTTCACCGACAACCAGGGCCCGTGGAACGGCACGAGCGCGCTGAAGCTGCTCCAGCAGGGCAGCTTCCAGGGCAACCCCACCGGCAACCCGTGGTACGACCTGCCGCTGGCTAAGGCCGAGATGGGCCCCCGGCCGAAGGACCCGCAGACCAACAGCCGGATCTGGGTCGAGGCCGAGAAGATCCCCGAGTTCGTCCCGCCCCCCGTCTGGCTGCCGCACGTGCGGACGGGCCAGAGCGCCAGCGGCATCGCCGCCGACGCGTCCGGCGGCAAGTTCGGCCCGTTCGCCGGCCAACTGTTCGTCGGCGACCAGCACCACAGCAACGTGATGCGGTGCGCGCTGGAGACGGTCGAGGGCCGCGTCCAGGGCGTCGCGTTCCCGTTCAAATACGGGTTCGGGTCCGGCATCGTCCCGATGCGACAGGCCCCCGACGGCAGCATTTGGGTCGGCGGCACGAACCGCGGCTGGGGCTCCGTCGGCCCCAAGCAATACGCTCTGGAACGCCTCGTCTACACCGGCAAGCCGCCGTTCGAGATGCAGGACATGAAGGCCAAGCCCGACGGCTTCGAGGTCACGTTCACCGAGCCGGCCGACCCGAAGGCGGCGGGCGACGTGAAGTCGTACGCGCTGAGCACGTACAGCTATCTGTACCGCTCCGACTACGGCAGCCCGGAGGTGGACGAGTCGGCGCCGACGGTCACAAAGGCGACGGTGGCCGCCGACGGCAAATCCGTCCGGCTGACGGTCGACGGGCTGAAGGTCGGCAGCGTCCATGAACTTCACGCCGACGGCGTGACGGCGGCGGGGGGGACGGGGGCGGCCGCGGCGGGGGCAAAGCTCGTTCACCCGGTCGCGTACTACACGCTGTGGGCGGTGCCGAAGACGGATCGATAACGCCGCAGTTGCCGCGGTGATCGACTTTGCTGCTCAAGCCCGGAGGAACGGACGCCATGCAAGCGAGCCCATCGAACGACCCGCACGACCTGAACCGCTTCGTCGAAGCCCAGGCGGGCGACTACGCGCAGGCCCTGTCCGAAGTCCGGGCCGGCCGGAAGCGGTCGCACTGGATGTGGTACGTGTTCCCGCAGCTCGACGGGCTCGGGTCCAGCGCGATGGCCAAGCGGTACGCGATCAAGAGCTTGGCCGAGGCCGAGGCGTATCTGAGCCACCCGGTGCTGGGCCCGCGGCTGGTCGAGGTCGCCGAGGCGGCCGTCGCGGTGGCGGCGGGGCGGACGGCGCTGGAGGTGTTCGGGTCGCCGGACGACCTGAAGCTGCGGTCGAGCGCGACGCTGTTCGCCCGCGTGTCCCCGGCCGGGTCGGCGTTCCATCGGCTACTCGACCGGTACTTTGGCGGGGAGCCGGACGCCGCCACCGTTCGGCTGCTGGCCGCGGGGTCCGGCGACGGACTTGAGCCGCGTGCGTAAGGGGCGTAGGCGAACGGGATAAGACGGCCATCGTACGCGCCGAACTTGCCCGGCTGGCACCGGCCGCCGCGCGACGGGCGGTGCCGGCCGGGGACCACACGGCAGCAGTTGTGGTGTAGAGCGTTTTACTCTCGAATTCAGCCGGTGGCACGGGGATGTACCCATGCCCGTGTCCGGACCGGACGTCGGACACGGGCATGGGTACATGCCCGTGCCACCCGAACCCGACGGCCCGTTACAGGGCTTGGTTGATTGGTCTTAGTACGACCGCTTGGCCATCCCCAGGACGGCGACGGCCTGTTCCCGCTCGACGGTCGGGAACTGGCGCAGGAACTCGTCGAGCGGGTCGCCCTCTTTGAGGAACTCGAACAGGTGCGTCACCGGTACCCGCGTCCCGGCGAACCACGGCTGGCCGCCCACGACCTCCGGGTCGGTGCGGATCGGTGACATGAGGGCCATCGTATCGCCGCCCCGGCCGGCCGCTAATCCGGCTCCCGAGGTGCCGTGCCCGTCAACCCCGCCCCGCGCTCGGCCGGGTCCCGGCCTCCTCTCGAAGTACTCCCGCTAGACGTGGTTCTGGCTCATGAAACCTCGCCAGTTCGATCCCCTTGATCGCCACCGTGGTGCGGGGGAGGTCGATCCGCTCGCCGCCGTCCGGCAAGCGGACGAGGGTATACCTGCCGCCGCGCTCGAGCGGCTGCAACGGCTGGCTGGCGACCACGGCGACGTGGGCAACCTCATCGGGTATTGTGGCGTGGCCGACGGGCCAGCCGGAACCAGCGAGTCGGCCACGGCGAGCGGGCGGCCGCCGCCGGGGCTTTCATCGTGGCACGCCCGCGCTTAGCACGGGCGGTCCGGTGGCGTAGCGGGGAGGGCGACGGGATGCGACGACAGATCTTCCTGGCGACGTTGTGGGCTGGCCTTGCGACCTGCGTTCCGGCCGTTGGCGCCGTCCCGACCGCAACGCGGCCGGCCGCCACCCCGGCAGCGGCGCAGCCGGCCGCGACGCAGCCGGCAGAGGCGTGGGCCAAGCTGCCGCCGGCTCGGTGGCCGCAACTGGTTCTAACGAACGAGGCGACGTTCAACGGGCACGCGCCGTTGCACGGGGCGAGCGCGTTCCTGGTCCGCATGCCGGGCGGGGTGGTGGCGGTCGGGACCGCAAAGCACCTGATCGGCGAGGCGGGCGGCGTGGAGCCGCCGGTCACTTTGGCGGACCTCGACCAAGCACTGACCGGTTGGCGGGCGTTCCCGCGGACCCGCCCGAAGGCCGCCGTCGAAGCGAAAGGTCGGGCTGTCACGCCGAACGGCGAGGGCCGGCACGACTGGCTGCTCCTGAACCTGTCCGACCCCAAGGCCGCCCTGCCGGCGACCCCGCTCGTCCCGCGGCTGCGGCCGGCCGCGGTCGGGGAGACCGTCTACCTCGTCGGAGTCTCCTACGCCGACCGCGGGGCGGTTCAGAACGTGTACAAGGGGACGGTCACGGCCCGGCCGTCCAAGCATTACTTCGAGTACGAGTTCGCCCCGCCAGTCCGGATTGCCGGGTTCAGCGGGGCCCCGATCGTTGACGCCGACGGGCTGTTGGTCGGTCACGGGGTGAACCGGTCGGCCAACCCCAAACAGGTAAACGGGAAGGAAGTGCAGTTCGGCGGCGAGGACGCCGACCTGGCCCTGTCACTTTGGCAGCATCGGGCGGATCGGCCGACCCCGCCCCCGACGGAGGCCCTGCACCTCGCCCTGCCGCCCGGCTGGGCGGGTCGGCCGCCGCCGAAGGCGGACGCGATCTTGACGTACGCGGTGCGGGCCGACCTGAACGCTGGATTCGAAATGACGGCCGTCCCGCGGGCGAACTTCGACGACGACGTCGACCTCGCCGCCTGGGGGGCCCTGTCCCAAGCAAGGTCCGCCAAAGCGTCGAAGCTGGCCCACCGGGCGGACACGTCGCTGGTCCGGGGGCGGATCGGCGGCCGGCCGACCGCCGAGTACGAGGTGGCCGGCGACCTCGGGGCGTCCGCCCTCCGCTACCGGATTGTGATGCTGGAGGTGAACGGGTACTACTGCAAGCTGACGTTCTGGACGGTGCCGAACAACTGGGATGCAGCACTGCCGGCGTTCGAGGCCGTAGTGGAAGCTCTGAAATAATCCGACCGGCGGGTCAACCTTGCCCAGCTCCGGCGGCTGGTTCGCAACCACGGCAACGAGGTGGAGGTGTTCGGACACCACGACGTGGAGGAACTGCTGGGCACCGTCGGCGGGTCGGCCGTAGGGTTAGAGGTTCGCGAAGGGCGGGGGTGGGCGCCGGCCCTCGTGGCATGGGCGTCTCGCTCATGCTCGGCGCGAGGCATTAGGGGGCGTTTGAGACGGACTGCGGCGGCCCCTTCCCCCCAGCCGCGCGAAGCATGGGCGAGACGCCCATGCCACCCAAGGCAGTCCCCCGGCCGGTGTCGCCTGTCCCTGAACGCCGCTCGTCGGCCCCCCTACCCCCGCCCCGCGCTCGGCCGGGTCCCGGTCACCTCGAAGTACACCCGCGAGAAGTGGTTCTGGCTCACGAACCCGCACACCCGGGCGATCTCCTTGATCGCCAGGGTGCTGCCCCGGAGCAGGTGGCGGGCGCGGTCGACCCGCAGGCGGCGGAGCAACTCGGCCGGGCCGACGCCGCGGTGGCGGGCGGCGAGGCGGGTGAGCTGGCTGCGGCTGAGCCCGACGGCCGCGGCGACGGCGTCGACCCCGATCGGGTCGGACAGGTGGTCGGCCATGTAACGTTCGGCCGCCGCCAACCGCATGTCCGGGCCGGGCGGGGCGGACCCACCCCCCGGGGTCGGCAGCGGGACGGGCTTAACGACGAGCTCGCCGAGCAGTTCCCACACGGCCGACATCATCCGGGCCGACCGGGCGGGGCCGGCCGCGTCCAAGGTCGCACGCAGCCGGCGGGCGGCGTCGGCCACCGTCGCCGGGTCACCGGGGTGGATGACGCCCGCCGCCACACGACGGGCGAACGCGGCGGTCGGTAAGGCCGGGTCGTCTCTGAGCCGCAGGTCCACGATCCGGGCCCGGGCAGGGGGCTCGGCCCCCGGCGGGCCCGGTGGCACCACCCGGTGTCTCTGGCCGGGCGACAGCACGAGGCCGCCTCCGGGCCCGACCCGTAACCGGTCCGGCCCGACCTCCATCCCCATCTCCCCCTCGACCACCCACAACACCTGGATCTCGGCGTGGCTGTGCCGGTCGTGCGGGGCCGCCATCGTCAGCGACGCCTCGGACAGGTACGGGATGCCAAACTCCGGGGCGGCCACGGCAAAACGCCCGGCGTACCGGGCAGACAGGATTGGCTTGACGGGTTCGGTCATGAATGGCGGCCCGACGCTCCGGGGTCGTGCGTCAAACGGACATCGGATGCGGCATTCTCATTCTTGCTCGGCCGGCGGTCGGCTGCAATACTACGGGCGTCACACGTCGGGCCGACGGCCTGTTCGAATGCGTCCATCGGCCTCTCGGGGAATGCGACAAACGGATCAACGGAACGGCGTCGCGGGCATAAGCATGTCGGGCGCCACGAAGCCCGCCGGGGTAAACGTGCCGGCGGGGCCCGGTGAGCGCCGCCGGCGTTGCCCGTGGTCGGTGCCGAGGAGGTTGGGTTCGCGGGCGGGTCAGCCGACCTGCCGAGGCGGCTCCCGCGTCCAACCGACGCACGCGTTTCCTCCCGTCCGGACGGAGCGACAGCATGACGAAGGACCGGGCAGGGACAGGCATCCGCCGCCGCCTCCTCATCGCGGTCGCCGCGACGTTTGGGGCTTCGCTGTC
>JAQGHJ010000344.1 GCA_028288905.1 Phycisphaerales bacterium
GGCCGTTCGCTGCGCCGCGGTCCGCCGCCCGCGCCGCCGGAGCCGCGGCCACCGACACCGCCCGGGCACCCGACTCATTTGCGGCGGCAATCACGATGGCGGCCGAGAAGGCTGGCGACCCAGCGGCCGCAGTGACGCCCGCGGACGCGGCCGGTGCCTCACTGGCCTCGGCCGACCCGGCGTCGGAGCCCACCTTCCGCGGCTCGCCGTACGGGTCGGCGACGTCGGCGAGCGCGACCGCCACGGCGACTCCGGGGCCGACCTGTTTCTTGGGCGAGCAGGCCGGTCCGGGAATGTTGACGGACACCGCGGCCTACTTCAATCCCCCCGTGTCGGCCACGGTCGCAGGGACAGGGGCCGGCGGCGTGCCCGAGCCGACCTCCCTTGCCTTGCTCGCCGCCGGAACTGCGGGGCTGCTCGCCCGCCGCAGTCGCCGTCAGCGGGCCTGAATGCCATGTGGTACGGCGGCTTCGGACGTGAAGTAGCCGGCCGACACGGTTGTGGTGCGGCCGTCCCGGCTGCACGGGCAGGCGGCGGCACGTTGCCCCCGACCACGACGGGGGCGTCTGCCGCGCGGCCCTTCGCAACGGGAAATGTCGTCCTTGCGGGACGAGTGCAGGCGGGACGGCCGCACCACAGGGCCGCGACCCGCCCACACACGCTCCCCACCGAGGACGCCGGAAACGGGTGGCGGCATGCGATCCGAGATGCGACGAACACGCCGTCACGTCGAAAGGCCCTTGCCGTCCGACAAACCGACCATCACGGAGTGGTGATGCCGCCGGCCGCCGTTGCCCGGTCGTGGCCGCAGTGCCAGCACGCCGTGAACTGTTGCTCGTTCGCCCGGCCGCAGGTCGCGCACGTCCACGTCGGCCGGGCGGTCACGTCGGCGGTCGCGTCGTCCGCCTCTGTGGCGTTGGCGTGAGACGCGTCCCGCCGGCGGTATTCGTCGACGATCGGCAAGGCGGCCGCCTCGTCGGCGTCATCCACCCACACCGTCGGGAGCGAGTCTCGGGTCAGGTTCAGATTGCCCCACGCCTCCTGCAACGCCTCGCCCTGCACGACGGCCCGCACCCCCTCCTGCACCAGTAAGGCCTTGAGGAAGTTCGCGTCCAAGCCGTCGCGGGCGGTGTAAATCGAGCGCATGGCCGGCAGCCTACCCGAGCGGCGGCGACGTCCGTCAGGCGAGAAATGGACCGGGGCTTGGGCGGGGCTGAGAGCGTTGAAGCGAAGGTGCGGGACGAGCACGGAGCGGCGGGTGCAGGGGCAGGGACGCCCGCGAAACGGGCGCATCACCTCAGGCGTCGGCGTAGATCTTGTGCTCCGGCCGGCCCCGCAGGACTTCTTCCTTCCCCCACGTCACGACGGCCTTGAAGGCGTCGCTGCGGACGAAGGCGCCGAAGTCCTCCTTCCGCTCCCACCGGCTGATGATCAGATAGCTGCCGCGGCGGGCGACGTCCTCGAACAGCCGCGATTCGACGTGCCCCGGCGTCGTACCCAGCACGTCGATGACCTTCAGGAAGGCGTCGACGAACGTCTGCTCCTTCCCCGGTAACACGTCGTAATGCATCCCTACAGTAGTCATGGGTGTGGCGGGCGATCGCGTTGGCGGCGGTCAGCAGATTCGACGGCTGCTATCGTCCCACGAGCGGCCCGAAACCTCAACTCGTCAGCACGGACCGTTGCCACGGGGTGGACTCACGACGTCGGAAACGCAAAGGGCAGCGCAGGGAAACCAGGGGCGCAAAAAAACTTCCGGAGGCGCGGCTCCTACACCGCCTCCGGAAGTGCGCCACGGCACAAAGCCGTATAGATTGTGACCTCTTTGCAAGCGACTGAATCGCTCGGAACGTCCGAGACTGTACCGACCCTTCACGACCGCTGTCAACCTAAACTCAGGGCCGACAATAACCCCGTCCACTCTGTCCTAAGGCGAATCAAATAAAACATTTATGAACTTTCCACGCAGCAATCAATGCGCTTCGTTTGGTCAGGGGTAAGTGGCTTGAATAGAGGCAGTAAGAATCGTTTTGGTCACCATTCGTGGGGAGAATTTTGCGTCGGGAAAGGGGCGGTATCAGACGCGGAGCCCCACGTTTATTGCGATGAGCGTAAGAGCTCGACACATCTGAGCGGTCGCCCCAAGCTGTGGCGTCGCGACACCTGACATCTACCAGCCTTAGCACGCTCCGCTCCTGACGCTGATTTGGGATCTAAAGGGCGGGTTCCGAAATCGTGGTTACGGCTGAAGCCTCATAAACCTGACTCAACGGATTTCGGAGATTGCATTATGCTGCTCGACGGGTGTTCCTTCAGAGGCCCAAGGAATTTAAATATGGCGCATTTTTGCCACTGATAGAAAAGGCCGGACATTATGGTTTATACTTAAACCGTCATGCCTGCTTCGGCTCCACGCCTCGGGATCGCTTTACCCATTGCCGAGTCGCCGGCCGAGTTGCGGCTTCGGGCGTGGGTTCAGATGGTCCGCACGTTCCACATCGTGGAGCGGCGCCTCGTGGCGATGTTGGCCGCGCAGGACATCACCCTGCCGCAGTTCGACCTGCTGGCCACGCTGCGGTTCGGCGAGGGCGTCACCCAGCAGGAGCTGGCCGGGCGGCTGCTGGTCACGAAGGGGAACGTCTGCGGCCTGCTGAACCGGCTCGAACAGGCCGGATGGGTCGAGCGCCGGCCCGACCCGGCCGACGCCCGGGCGAACCGGCTGTACCTGACTCCCGCCGGGCGGCAAAAGATCGACTCGGTCCGCCCGGCCCACGACGCGTTCGTCCTCGAAATGTTGGGCGGGTTCTCCGACGCCGACGTGGGGCAGTTCCGACAAGCGATGGCCGACCTCGAATCGGCCGCGGGACGGCCCCGGGACGGGCGCAGCAGTTCAACGCAAGAGGACGGAACGACGAACGACGACACACAGCCGAATGACACCGCTCATCCGCCCGATTAACCGGCGCGACGGCGCTGGCCCGCGGGATGTCCCCGGGCCGAGACGCCGCGCCCGAAAACCTCGTCCGCCCCGCGGGGCGGACGCCCGAAGGAGAACCTCCCATGGCAGCGAAGGTCCAGATCGTCTTTTACAGCCTGTACGGCCACGTGTACCACATGGCCAACGCGGTGGCCGAGGGGGCCAAGTCCGCCGGCGCCGACGTCGAGCTGTTCCAGGTGGCCGAGACGCTGCCGGCCGAAGTGCTGGCAAAGATGGGGGCGACGGACGCAAAGAAGGCGTTCGCCCACGTCCCAATCGCTGACCCGAAGCACCTCGTCGACGCGGACGCGATCATCCTTGGGACCGGCACCCGGTACGGCAGCGCGACGGCCCAGATGCAGGCATTCCTCGACGCGACCGGCGGGCTGTGGGGCACCGGGGCGCTGATCGGCAAGGTCGGCAGCGCGTTCACGAGCACCGCCAGCCAGCACGGCGGGCAGGAGACGACGCTGATCAGCCTGCACACGTTCTTCTACCACCAGGGCATGGTCGTCAGCGGCGTGCCGTACGCCGCCCAGGAACTGCTGACGCTGGCCGAGATGAGCGGCGGGACCCCGTACGGGGCGTCGACGATCACGGGGCCGAAGGGCGAGCGGATGCCGAGCGCCAACGAGCTGGCGATCGCCCGCTTCCAAGGCAAGCACGTCGCCGGGCTAGTGGCGAAGCTCGCGGCGAAGTGACCAGGGGCGGGAGGCTGGCCCGACACGGCCCGGCCGGCCTGCACGCCGTTAGCCCGCGTTGCGGGGCAAGACCCGTTTGTCATCCTGAGGGAGGTGAAGAAATTGCGGCGAGGTAGTTCCGCTTACTGACCGTTCTTCCGGCCCGAGATCCTTCACTTCGCTCTGGATGACAAACAGTTTGAACGCCCAGCGCGACTGCCGCGGGCCCGACCGCGTCGGGCCCAGGAGCGGTACGGCAATGCCAGACCTGCCCCATCTCTTCACAAACACCGGATCGCGATCAACGTCTGGTCGTCCGTCGGCGGTGCGTTTTCCCCGAACGTGGCCACCTCCGCCCGCACCCGTGCGACGCACCCCTCGGCATCCCGCGCCCCGCAGGCCAGCAGGAGGGCGTCGAGCCGCTCGGTCCCGAACAGCTCGCGACGGCCGGCCCCGTTCAGCGGGGCCATCGCCTCGGTGATCCCATCGGTGTACAGGAGCAGCAGGTCGCCGCGCTCCAGGGCGACGGTGGTCTGGTCGTACGTCACGTCCCCGACGATCCCCAGCGGCAAGGCCCCGGTCTCGTCGAGGGACAGGACGCGGTCGCCGCGGACGAGCCGGGGCGGGTTGTGCCCGGCCCGGGCGTACGTGAGCGTGCGGGCGGCCGGGTCGAGCACGGCGTAAAAGGCGGTGACGAACGTCCCGCCCCGGGTGTAGGACCGGACGAGCCGGTCGTTGAGGTACTCCAGCAGGGCGGCCGGCGGCGCGTGCGTGCCCGGCCGGGCGTGGGCGACGGCGTGGGTGATCGCCATGAGCACGGCGGCCGGCGTGCCGTGCCCGCTCACGTCGGCGATGAACAGCCCCCACCCGCCGTCGGGGAGCGGGAAGAAGTCGTAGTAGTCGCCGCCGGCCCGGGCGCTGGTCTGGTAGAACGCCGCGACCTCAAATCCGGGGACCGAAGGCAGCGCCGCCGGCAACAGCGACCGTTGAATCTCCCCGACGGCCTGCAGCTCGGCGTCGAGCGCTGCCAAAGCCGACGTGAGCCGGTTGCGGAGGACCAGGTTCTGCGTCCCCCGGCCGAACAGCCCGGACTGCCAGTGCAGCATCGGGATCATCGCCGGGTCCAGGTCGTCCCCCGGCGCGAGCAACATCGCCGTCACGTTCAGCGCGTCGCCGTTGTCGTACTGGGGGAGGGCGACCAGCCGGTCGAACCCCTCGAGGTAGAACCGCCCGGGGTCGTCGGCCGCCAGTCGGGCAGGTAAATCGTCGATCACGACCGGCCTGCCGGCGTACGCCAACTCCCCCAGGAGCCCGCCGGCCAGGCGGGGCAGCCGGTCCCGCTGCGTCCACGGGTTGAGTTGTTCGGGGAACCGCGACGACCGGGTGACGAGGTACGACGGGGCCACCTCCCCGCGGCGGGACAGCGACACGTACCCGCCGCGGGGCATCAGGTCGCCGATCCCGTCCCAGTAGACGTCGACGAGTTCCTCGGGATCGGTGACGCCGGAGATCGCCTTCATCGTCCGGTCGATGATCGCCAGCTCGTCCTGCCATGATCGCCGCGTGGACATCGGCGGCATCGTAATGGGGCCCGCCGAGGGCCGCGAGAGAGGCCCGCGAGGCGAGCGCCTCATAGGCCGATCACCCGACGGGCTCGCCGGCCTCGCGGTGGGCGACGGCGAACGCCAGAGACCCGTCCGCTGCGTACACCTTTGCGGCCCGCAGGCAGGACTCGACGTATGCGGCAGACGGCTCCTCGGCCGGCGGCAGCTTCGTCTCGGCGGCGAATGCCCGCAGGTCGGCCACGTCCGGCACGTGCCCCCGCGGCCGGTTCTGGAACACCCACTCGACGAAGTCCAACTCCTCGCCCCACCACCCGACGGCCTTGGCCCGGACGACTGCCTGGATCGCCTGCGTGTCCCGCACCGCGGCCGGGTCCCCGAGCTCGGGCCAGATGTCCACGTACAGATAGTCCGCCGCCGCCCCGCCGAGGTCGGCCGGCGTCAGCTTCAGGGCGTCGGCGTGGACGAACGTCACCTTGTCCCGCCCGGGCCAGCGGTCGAACCCGGTCCCCCGCTGCACGAGGTCGATCGTCGACCCGTCCCGGTCGACGGCGATCACCCGGTCCACCTCCGGCCGGCCCGCGACGTTGAACAGGTACAGCCCCATGCCGACGCCGCACACGACCACCGTCCCGCGGGCCCGGTCGACGTGGACGGCGTGCGACTCCCGCTCGAGCCGGGACGTCGACATCCAGACGTCCCCCTGGTTCTCGAGGTAGTGGCCGGGCGGCTCGGCCCCGAGCCCGGTGAAGTACCCCCGCTCGGTGGTCTCGACCGGCTTGTGCCGCAGCGACCAGCCACGGTAGTCGCCGCAGAGGTAGTCGGGGGCGGACGGGTACGGCAGGTGGGCCGGCAGGCCGGCGGGTCGGATCTGAGCGGGCATAGCGGGTTCTAAAGGCGACCGGGTGCGGGCGACGGCGGCAACGCGGCGATAGCGGCGGCGGCGGACGTTCGGAACTCGGTCGGGGAGGCGGACGAGAGAGTGGGGGACGGGCGGCAGCTCGGCCGCCGAGGGGGCGGAGCTACGTCCGCGGCAAACGAGTTTACCCGCCGCCGCCGACGCAATCACCCCGCGGCCGGATTATTCGTGCCGATCGCGGCGGGGGGAGCAGGACTGTCCATTGCTCCGGGCCGGTTGCAGTAGGTCCAGAGCAGAGTCCTCGTGCCAGCCGGGCCTTGGATTACGGGAGGTGAAGAACAATTGGCGGGTGCCATGGGCTGCGGTACGCGCCTGCCGATGGCAGCCGCGTTGCGCCCATCCGGACGTCGATCGAGGTGATAGGGATCGAAGGGTAAGAGTTGAGCCCGCCCTACATGGCCGCCAGCGCCGGCTCCGCAGCGGGCATTGGCCTGACGCGGCCGGGCGGCGTCGCCCCCACCTTGCTCACCCGCACCGCGCAGCACTTCAGGGCCGGCTGTTGGCTCAGCGGGTCGGTCGCGTCCGTCGTCGCCTCGTTCGGGCTGGCGGCCCGGCCCCACAGCTCGTTCCAGTGGATCGGCATGAACACGACGCCCGGTGACGTGTCCGCGTCCACCCGGGCGACCGACCGGGCCGTCCCCCGTCCGCTGGCCACGTCGACGTCGTCGCCGTCGGCGACGCCCAGCTCGGCCGCGTCGTCCGGGTGGATCTGCAGGTACGGGCCCGGGTCCCGGTCGTTCAGCTGGGCGACGGTGCCGGTCTTCGTCCGGGTGTGCCACTGGTTCAGCGTCCGGCCCGTCGTCAGCAGGAGCGGAAACTCGGGCGTCGGCCGCTCGCCGGGGTCGACGGCGTCCCGGGCCCACAGCCGCGCCCGGCCGGTGGCGGTGGGGTACGAGCCGTCGGCGTACCGCCGCTCGGCGCTGCGGCCCATGCTCGGGAACGGCCACTGCTGCGGGCCCCGCTCGGCCAGCAGCTTGTGGTGCAGCGCGCTCTGGTCGTTCGGCCGACCGGCCGTCGACCGGGCGAACTCGTCGAAGATCGCCGCGGCCGACTCGTACGCCATGCCCCGCCCGAACCCCATCGCGGCCGCCACGTCCCGCACCCACTGCCAGTCCGGCTTGGCGTCCCCCGGCGGCGGGACGACCTGCCGCATCAGCGTCACCCGCCGCTCGCTGTTGCAGAACGTCCCGTCCATCTCCAGGTTCACCGCGGCCGGGAGCATCACGTGCGCGTACCGCGTCGTCTCGGTCGGGTAGTAGGCGTCCTGCACGATCAGCAGTTCCGCCCGCTCCAGCGCCCGGCGGACCTTCGGCAGGTTCGGCATGCTGGCGGCCGGGTTCGACCCGATCACCCACACCGCCTTGATCTCGCCCCGGTCGACCGCGTCGAACAGCTGAACGGCGTCGTGGCCGGGCTCCGGCCGGATCGTGCCCGGCGGCACGCCCCACACTCCTTCGACGGCCGCCCGGTCGTTCGGGTCGACGACCGTCCGGTAGCCGGGCAGCGTGTGGCTCATGTACCCGACGTCCCGCCCGCCCATGGCGTTCGGCTGGCCGGTCAGGCTAAACGGCCCCGCCCCCGGCTTGCCGATCCGGCCGGTCGCCAGGTGCAGGTTCACGATCGCGTTCGTCGTGAACGTGCCCTGGAGCGTCTGGTTCACCCCCATGGTCCAGAACGTCAGCAGCTTGTCGCGGTCGGCCAGCAACCGGGCGGCGGCGTGGAGGTCGACGGGGTCGATGCCGCAGTCGGCCGCCACCCGGGCCGGCGGGTACGCGTTCAGCAGCGCGTCGAGCTCGGCCCAGCCGTCGGTGTGGGCGTTGACGTACGCCCGGTCGATCTTGCCGAACGCGCGGAACAGGTGCAGCAGCCCGTTCAGCAGCGACAGGTCCGACCCGGGGCGGACGGGCAGGTGCAGCGTGGCCGCGGCGGCGGTGGCGGTGCGGCGGGGGTCGGCGACCACGCATTTGGCGCCCTTCTCGATCTGCTTCTTGACCCGCTCGAACGTGATCGGGTGGGCGTCGGCCGCGTTCGACCCGACGAACAGGAACGCGTCGGCCAGCTCGATGTCCGCGTACGCGGTCGGCGGGCCGTCGCTCCCGAACGACAGCTTCATCCCGACGGCCGCCCCGCTCATGCACAGCCGGCTGTTGCTGTCGCAGTGGTTCGTCCGCAGGAACCCCTTGGCGAACTTGTTGGCGATGTACTGGCTCTCGGTCGTGAGCTGCCCGGACAGGTAGAAGGCGATGGCCCCCGGCCCGTGCGAGTCCAGGATGCGCCGCAGCCCGTCCGCCGCCGCCCGCACGGCCGCCGCCGCCGGGACGATCTGCGGGCCGGCCCCGAACCGCTCCCGGAGCATCGCGTGCCGCAGCCGGGTCGGCACGTTCACCGTCTGCCCGACCGACCCGCCCTTGGGGCACACCCGCCCGAAGTTGGCCGGGTGCTTCGGGTCCCCGCGGACGCGCAGGACCCGTTCGCCGTCGGTCGTGGCGATCAGGCCGCAGCCGACGCCGCAGTAGGGGCAGAGGGTGTGAACGTCGCGGCGCATGGCGGGGGAGTCATCCGTCCTTCGTCATTGGTCCTTTGTCCTTGGTGGCCTGAGGTGCCCCGTCGGGCCGCGCGGCACCAACCAAGGACAAAGGACCAATGACAAGTGACTCCGCTCAGTACACGTCGCGCTGGTACCGTTTGTTCTTCGTCAGATCCGCCACCCACGCCTTCGCCGCCTCCGGGCTCATCCCGCCCTGCTCGGCCACAATCTTCTTCAGGGCGTTGTCGACGTCGGTCGCCATCCGCTTGGCGTCGCCGCAGACGTAGAAGTGGGCGCCGTCCTGCAGCCACTTCCAAAGCTCGGCCGCGTTCTCCAGCATGCGGGTTTGGACGTACACCTTCTCCTTCTGATCCCGGCTGAAGGCGAGGTCGAGCCGGGTGAGCAGGCCGTCTTTTTTGTACCCCTCCAGCTCGGCGTCGTACAGGAAGTCGTACTGCTTCTGCTGATCGCCGAAGAAGAGCCAGTTCTTGCCCTTCGCCCTGGCCGCGTGCCGCTCGGCCAGGAACGCGCGAAACGGGGCGATGCCGGTGCCGGGGCCGACCATGATCATCGGGGCGTCCGGGTTCTCCGGCACGCCGAACCCGTGGGACGGGTGGACGAACAGCCGGGCCTTGAGCCCCGGCTTGATCCGATCGGCGAAGAACGTCGAGCAGACGCCCTTGCACTGCCGCTCGCGCTTGTTCACGTACCGGACGATGCCGACCGTCAAATGCACCTGGTCCGGGTGGGCCTTGAGGCTCGACGAGATCGAGTACAGCCGCGGCTGCAGCGGGTTCAGGGCGGTGACGAACTCGTACGGCTCCGGCTTGGCAGACGGGAACTGCCGCAGCAGGTCCAGCACCTCGTCCCCCTCCGGCAGGCTGTCGTCCGCCAGGATCTGCTTGAGCTGGCTCGCCTGCTCCGGGTCGGCGGCGGTGTTGATCAGCAGCTCGAACATCAGGTCGGTCGGCTTGCCGAGCGAGTACTGCTTGAGCAGCGCCTCGTAGAACCCGACCCGCTCGCCGTCGGCCCCGACCACCTCCTCGGCCCCGCTGGCATCGAGGGCCTCGAGCACCCAGCTCACGAGGTCCGGGTCGTTCTCGGGGATGACGCCGAGCGCGTCGCCGACCTTGTACGTCAGCCCGGACCCCTTGAGGTCAAACGACACGAACCGGGTGTCCTTCATCGACCCGGGCTTATTCAGCGGGTCGCACTTGAGCAGCCGGGCGGGGAACGGGTTGTGCCGGCCGAACGCGCCGGCGTTGGCCAACTTGCCCGGGGCGGAAGTCGCCGGCGTGGCCGAGCCGGTGCCGCCGGCCGCCGGCGCGATCGCCCCGCCGCCGCCGGCCGTGCCCTCCTTGGCGACGAGGTCCTTGAGCTTGCGACTCGTTTCCTTCCCGCCGGGCGAGCACTTCGTCAGGCTCTTCTCGTGCCCGGCGGCGATCGCTTCGGAGTAGGTCTGGCACAGGTACCCGCACGCCCCGCAGTCGAGCTGGGCCATGGCGGCCATCAGCTTCCGGGCGTACGGCTTCCCGTCGACCAGCGCCATCCGCTCGTCCAGCGCCAGGGCGGGGTCGTGCCACGGCATCTCCTCCTCGCCGGCCGGGGCGGCCGCGGGGGCGAGGGTGTCGGCGGCCGGGGCGAGGAGGGCCGACCCGTTGCCGTTGACGGCTGCGGCCGACCCGTTGCCGCTCGCGTGGCTCACCAGCCCGGCGAAGAAGCCGTTCAGCCACGACCGCTGGGCCTCGGAGAACGGAGCGTTGTTGGGGAGGACGGGGATGACCATGGCGGTTTCGGTGATTGGGTTTCGCGTGCGACTTCTCGGCATCGGGCGTCGCACGAGGCGTCCTGATAGACACCCGACGGCGACGCGAGGCCGCTCATCCCGGGCTGGAGTCGGCGACGATCTTCTCAGCGTGCCCGCGCGGGTCGCGGGTCTCGTGGCCGACGTGCGTCGGCACGCCGTCCGGCAGGTCGGCCGTCGCGGACGCGGCGGCGGCGGCGTGCTGGGCGAACAGGTCCAGCAATGGGTCCGTCTCGTGCCGGCGGACGAACGCGTTGAACGACTCGTCCTTCGACGTCCGGCCGGCCATGTACCCGCGGAGCATCTTCTCGATTGTGGCCGGTAGGTCGGTCGCGACGACGTCCCGGTACATCTCCCGGCCGACGGCCTGGTCGGCCCCGTACCCGCCGCCGACGAACACGTGGTACCCCTCGACCATGTCTTCGCCAACCTCGATCTTCGTCCCGATCATGCCGATGTCGCCCATGTAGTGCTGGGCGCACGAGTTCGGGCACCCGGTCAGGTGGATGTTGACCGGCACGTCCAGGGCGATCCGCTTGTCGAGCACGTCGGCGACGGCCGTCGCGTGTTGTTTCGTGTGGGCCAGGGCGAACTTGCACCCGGCCGCTCCGGTGCAGGCGACGAGGCCGGCCCGGACGTTCGTCGCCGTCGTCGGCAGGCCGACGGCGTCGAGGGCATCCGCCAGCGACTTGGCGTCGGCCTCGTCCACGTCCGAGATCAGCAGGTTCTGCCAGACGGTGAGCCGGACCGTGCCGGACCCGTACGCGTCGGCGAGGTCGGCCACCGCCCGCATCTGGGTGACGGTCATGCGCCCGACCGGCAGCACGACCCCGACGTACACCTTGCCGGGCTGCCGCTGCGGGAACACTCCGATGTGCCCGTGCTTGGCGACCGGCGGCCGGGGGTCGCAGGCGTCGAGCGGCACCCGCCGCAGCGACCGGCCGAGCATCTTCTCGGTCTCCTCCAGGAACTTCGGGTGGCCCCACCGGTCTAGCAGGTACTTGAGCCGGGCCTTCTTGCGGTCGGTCCGGTCGCCGTGTTCGATGAACACCCGCACGACCGCCCCGGCCACCGGGACGCACTCCTCCGGCTTCAGCAGCACGCCCCCGTCCTTGGCGAAGTCCTTGTGCCCGGTGATGCCGCCGAGGGCCATCCGGTAGTAGACGCCCGGCTCCACCGGCTGCCCGGCGCCGTCCGTCTTGCCCTCGCCCACCCGGACGGCGGAGAACCCGATGTCGTTCGTGTCCTCGACCGCGCTGATCGCCCCGCCGCCGTCGAACGCGATGTTGAACTTCCGCGGCAGCCCGTACAGCTCCCGGCGGTTGTAGATGTAGTGCTGCATCTCCCGGGCGAGCGGGCGGGTGTCGTGCAGCTCTTGCGGGTCGATGCCGGCCGTCGGGCTGCCGGTGATGTTCCGGATGTTGTCCGCGCCCGACCCGCGGGGAACGATACCGGCCTCGTGCAGCCCCTCGAGGAACTGCACGGCGTCGGCCGCCTTGATCTCCCTCACCTGCAGGTTCGCGCGGGTGGTGACGTCGGCGTACCCGCCGCCGTACCGCTCGGCCATCTCCGCCACCCGCCGGAGCTGGAACGTCGGCAGGATGCCGCCGGCGAACCGCAGCCGGCTCATGTAGCTGTCCTGGGCGGGCGCGACGTAGAACAGCCCGTGGTACTTGAACGCCAGGACGTCGGTGCCCTTGGGGTACTTGCCGTCGGCGGCGTGCTTCGACAGGTCGTCCCAGGTGTCGAGCGGGAACTTCTTCCGCTTGGCGACCTCCTCGGGCACGAGCTTCTTGCCGGCCGCCACCTGGGCGTCTTGAGCCTTGAAGTGGATGGCCTCCGGCCCGGTCGGCAGCGGGGCGTCTGCCGACCGCTCGGCCGGCGCGCGGCCTCCGCCGGGCATCTGTTCCGGGGCGAGCCCGAGCGTGCCGGCGAACGTGGCCCGGCCGTTCACCAGCAGCCCGGTCAGCCCGGCCCCGGCGGCGAAACCTTCGAGGTAGTTCTTCTGTTCAGTGGTGAAGTCGGACATACGTCACCCGAATCGTTTCCAGCCACAGATGAACACGGATGAACACGGATAAGAGACGGATATTGGGCAGCCCTTTGCCGCTCCCTATCTGTGTTCATCCGTGTTCATCTGTGGCTAACGTCCCTTCAGAACGTGAACTGCACGGCCGCGTACACGAAGTCAATGTCTTCCGACGGCCCGGTCTGCTCGAGGAAGTCGCCGGCGAAGAAGTGGCTGTACCCGAAGTACGCCGCCGTGTGCCGGTCGATCTGCCAGTTCAGCAGCAGGTCGATCTCCGACCCGACGAACGCCGCGTCGCTCCCGCCGTCGGCCCGCAGCACGCCGCCGCCGGCGTTGATGACCGCGTCGTCCGTGCTGTACCGCCAGAACAGGTGGTAGTCGGCCCGGAGCGCGACCTTCTTGGCGAACGACCGGTTCTCCAGCAGGGCCAGCTCGACGCCCGGGTGGACGTCGATGATGTTGCTCCGGCCGATCACGTCGATGTACCCGAAGTACGCGTGCCCGAGCGGGAACAGCTGGTTGAAGCGCTCGGAATCGCGGTCGTTCGGGTCGTCGTCCCCGCTGGCGGCGTCAAACCCGAAGTACACCCGCGGCTTCAGCGGGGCCGCGGCGAACGTGTACCCGCCCTC
>JAQGHJ010000352.1 GCA_028288905.1 Phycisphaerales bacterium
CCCCGCCGACCGTGCAGATCACGGCCAGCTACCCCGGGGCGAGCGCCGAGACGGTCGCCCAGACGCTGGCCGCCCCGATCGAGCAGGAGCTGAGCGGGGCGAAGGGGCTGCTGTACTACCAGTCGCAGTGCTCGAACGACGGGTCGCTGACGACGACGGTCACGTTCGAGACGGGCACGAACCAGGACCTGGGCGCGGTCGAGGTGCAGAACCGGCTAAGTCGGGCGCAACCTCGGCTGCCGCAGGAGGCCGTCCGGCAGGGCATCGTCGTCAACAAGACGTCGAACAACCTGCTCGTCGTGTTCTCGCTGAACAGCGACGACCCGCGGTACGACGACCTGTTCCTGAGCAACTACGCGACGATCAACGTGCTCGACGCGCTGCGGCGGGTCCCCGGGGCCGGCGACGTGACCGTGTTCGGCAGCCGGGACTACGCGATGCGGCTGTGGCTGAACCCGGACCGGCTCGCCCAGCGGCAGCTGACCGTGAACGACGTCGCCAAGGCGGTGCAGGACCAGAACGGGCTGTACGCGGCCGGGCGGATCGGGCAGCGGCCGAACACCAAAGAGGTCGAGCTGACCGTCCCGGTCATCACCCGCGGCCGGCTGACCGAGCCGGGGCAGTTCGAGGACATCGTCCTGCGGGCGAACCCGGACGGGTCGATGATCCGGGTGAAGGACGTCGGCCGCGCCGAGATGGGCAGCCAGAGCTACGACCTGTTCGGCCGGATCAACGGCAAGCCGACCGCGGTCATCGTCTGCTACCTGCAGTCCGGGGCGAACGCCCTGGACACCGGCGAGGCGATGAAGCGGACGATGGAGGACCTGAGCAAGACGTTCCCCAAAGGCGTCGGGTACGCCGCGTCGTTCGACACGACCCCGTTCATCCGGGTGAGCGTCGGGGAGGTCGTCAAGACGCTGCTCGAGGCGATCGTGCTCGTGCTCGTCGTGGTGTTCGTGTTCCTCCAGAGCTGGCGGGCGACGCTGATCCCGCTGCTGGCGGTGCCGGTGTCGATCGTCGGGACCTTCCTCGGGATGCGGGCGCTGGGGTTCTCGGTCAACTCGCTGACGCTGTTCGGCATGGTGCTGGCGATCGGGATCGTCGTCGACGACGCGATCGTCGTCGTCGAGAACGTCGAGCGGGTGATGCGGGAGACCGGGCTGGCCGTCCGGGAGGCGACGATCGAGGCGATGAACGAGGTGACCGGGCCGATCATCGCGATCGTGCTCGTGCTCAGCGCGGTGTTCCTGCCGGTCGCGTTCCTCGGCGGGCTGACCGGCATCATGTACAAGCAGTTCGCGATCACGATCGCGGTTTCGGTCGCGATCTCCGGGCTCGTCGCGCTGACCCTGTCCCCCGCCCTGTGCCGGCTACTGCTGAAGCCGACCCACGCCGAGCCGTGGGCCCCGTTCCGCCTGTTCAACCGGGGGTTCGACAAGCTGACCGGCGGGTACGCGTTCGGGGTCCGCAAGACGATCCGTTTCGGCGTCGTGTCGGTCGCGGTGTTCGGCGTGCTCGTGTTCATCACGGCCGGGCTGTTCAAGCGGGTGCCGGGGTCGTTCATCCCGGACGAGGACCAGGGCTACTTCTTTACCCTCGTGAAGCTGCCGGACGGGGCGAGCGCGGACCGGGCGACGGACGTGGTGCGGAAGATCGAGGCGTACCTCGACACGGACGAGGCCAAGAAATACACGGTGGTGCTCGGCGGGCTGAACTTCCTGGTCCGGGCGAACAGCACGGACGCGGCCGCGATCATCGTGTCGATGAAGCACTGGGACGAGCGGGAGGACCCGAAGCTCCAGGCGCGGGCGCAGATCGCGGCGGTGAACGCAAAGTTCGGGGCGGACCCGGACGCGGCGATCTTCGCCGCCAACCCGCCGGCGGTCCGCGGGCTCGGCACCCAGGCCGGGTTCGAGTTCCAGCTCCAGGCCCGCGGCGGGGCCGACGTGCGGGTGCTGTCTGACACGGCCCAGAAGTTCCTGACCGAGCTGCGGAAGCGGCCGGAGGTCAACGGCAAGACGTTGAACATCCCGCTGAGCGTGAAGCTGCCGCAGCTGTACATCGACCCGGCGTGGGACAAGATGCAGGCGGCCGGCGTGCAGCCGTCGGACCTGTTCAGCACCCTCCAGGCGTACCTCGGCGCGCTGTACGTGAACGACTTCAACAAGTTCGGGCGGGTGTACCGGGTGCAGCTGCAGGCCGAGCCGCAGTTCCGCCAGAACCCGGCGAACATCAACAGCATGTACGTCCGGAACCGGACGGGCGGGATGGTCCCGGTCAGCGAGCTGGTGACGGTGAACTGGCAGGCCGGCCCGAACATCGTCAGCCGGTTCAACGGGTTCACGGCCGTGCAGGTCGCCGGGGTGCCGGCGGCCGGGTACAGCACCGGGCAGGCGATGGAGGCGATCAAGGAGGTGGCCGCCCAGACGCTGCCGGCCGGGTTCGGGTACGAGTACTCCGGGGCGAGCCTGCAGGAGGTGCGGGCCGGCAACGAGGCACCGAAGACGATCGGGTTCGGGTTGGTCGTCGTGTTCCTCGTGCTGGCAGCTCAGTACGAGAAGTGGTCGATCCCGCTGGCCGTGCTGCTGGCGATCCCGCTCGGGCTGCTCGGGGCGCTGACGGCCGTCACGCTGGCCGGGCGGAACAACGACATCTACTTCCAGATCGGGCTGCTCACGCTGATCGGGCTGTCGGCGAAGAACGCGATCCTGATCGTCGAGTTCTGCGTCGTCCTCCGCCGGGAGGGGAAGGGGCTCGTCGAGTCGGCGGTGGAGGCGGCCAAGATCCGGTTCCGGCCGATCGTGATGACGTCGCTGGCGTTCATCCTCGGCGTGGTCCCGCTGGTGATCAGCACCGGGGCCGGGGCCGAGGGCCGGCGGAGCATCGGGACCGGCGTGTTCGGCGGGATGCTGGCGGCGACGTTCCTGGCGGTGTTCTTCGTCCCGCTGTTCTTCGTGCTTATCCAGGGGGCGAGCGAGTGGGTCGGCCGCCGCGGCCGGGCGAGCGGCGTCCCGGCCGGCGGGCCGATCCGGGCGGACGAGCTGCACCCGCGGGACGCGTCGAACTTGCCGAATGAGAGCGGCGGGGCGACCGGGCACTGACGCGCGGGCGGCCCCGCCGGCACAGGTTCCGCGTCGGCCACGAGCGGAGGTATACTGCCCGCGGAGCGAAGTTCCATGAACATCACCCTGGCAACGCCGGACTTGGAAAGCTACGTGCGCGAGCAGGTCGACGCCGGCGACTTCGCATCGGTCGACGAGGTGGTTTCGGCGGCCCTCATGCGTATGCGGGAGGCGGGGGAACCAGACGCGCTCGACGCGGACACTCTCGCGGCCGTCGACCGCGCTCGCGCCGGCTTAGACCGGGGCGAGGCGATCGACGCGGAAGAAATCAAAGACGAGTGGCGGCGGAAGCTCGGGGCGTTGTAGCACGTCGATCGAATCGGCAGGCTCAAAGGGCATGACGTGAGTAAGGCCTACCGGGTCTTGTACAGCTTTGAGGCGGCCGAAGACCTGCGACAGATCCACGCCTACATCGAACAGCTCTCGCCGCAGGACGCGGCGGGCATGTTCCGTCGGCTCCTTTCCGCCATCGACAACCTCTCGCTGCTTCCGTACCGGTATCCGTTGCGACCCGTGCCGGGCCGTCCGGACGTTCGAAGCATGCCTGTCCGGCCATACCGTGTCGTTTACGAGGTTTTGGAGAGGCTGCAGGCGGTCCGCGTCCTGACGGTACGGCATGGGAGCCGACGGTCATAACCCGTTCCCGGCGACTCATGACGGATACCAGTGACCGTCGGCTCCTGAGCGGACCTCAGCCAGACACGTCCTTGTCCCCCGGGTCGAGCTACCGTCCGCCCCCGCCGGCCGCCCGCTTTTCCCACCCCACCGGCTGGGTCCACGCCTGCTTCATCTGCCCGGCGAACGACGGCACGGCCGGCGGCCGGTCTGCGATCACGACGGCCCGCACGTACAGTTCCTTCCCCGTCAGCTTGTACGTGGCCTCATGGCCGTCGACGGTCGCCAGGGTGACGCCGACGTCGGCCGGGGCCACCGTCGCCGCGGCGCCGGCCGGCGGGGCGAGGGTGCCCACGAACCGGACAGTGTGCTTCGCATCCCCGTCCGGCTCGACCCGGACGGTCAGCGTGCCGGCGGCCGAGTCGTACCGGACGTCGGCGAGCGTCACGCCGCTGGACGCGTAGAACTCGCCCGCCTTCATCGCGGCCACCAAAGCGTCTGGCGCGAGCGTGGCGGCCCGGACGCACACCCAGCCCCGGCCGGGGGTCGCCCGGTTCATGCCCGGAACGTGGTAGCTGTGCGAGTCGTCGCTCGCCAGCCCGTACAGCGGCGGGGCGTTCAGGGCGGTCACCCGAAGGGTGTTGGCCAGGTCCCACATCCGCTCGACGCCGGGGCGGGTGGCGTCGCCGGCGTGGTGGACGGCCGGGTGCCCGTTGTACACCTCGAAGAACCGCTCCTCGACGACGGCCGCCATCTCGTCGGCCGTCACGCCCCACCCGAAGTTCGGGTGGTTCAGGTGGGCCAGCACCGGCCGGCCGGTCCGCTCGCCGTTGGCCATGATCGCCCGGAAGTTGTTCCGGATCACCTCGACCACCGTCGCCCCGTGCAGCGGCTTGACCGGGTCGCCGGTCACGTTGATCGCCCCCATGTGGACCGGCTTGTCCGTCGGCTTGGTCGCGGCCGGCTTGGTCGCGGCTATGGCCTTGGCCGTGGAAGCCACGGCCGCCGCCGCCCCGTCCGTCGGCACCACGGCCAACTCGTCCACCGCCGGGCCGGCCCCGGGCACCTTGTCCGTCACCTCCTCGGCCGGGACGAGCAGGAACCCGCCGGGGCGGTCGAGCGCCGGCTTGTACTCGGCGAACGGCG
>JAQGHJ010000357.1 GCA_028288905.1 Phycisphaerales bacterium
GGGAAGGGCGGTAGCCGAGCTGCCGGTTGCCAAGCCATGACGCTACACGCACGCGTCCTTCTTTAGGGGCATCACCGGGCCTGCCGGCTCGCCCGCGGCGTCCCGATCCGTCAGGAAAGTCGGACGGGCTGTCCCGGTCACGGCGACAGTCGGTCGCCGTGGGTGGCACCAGCCTACAGTCCGGCGGAGGCAACCGCGCCGCATGAAGTTACGCATCAAGGGCAACTCGCTCCGGCTCCGCGTCACCCGGCCCGAGCTGGCCGCGCTCGTCGAGGGCGGGCGGGTGGAAGAGTCGATCCGCTTCGGGCCGGGGCCGGCGGACCGGTTGGCGTACGTGTTGCAGGTTGGCACGGCATCGGACGGTGACGACCGGGACGACGGCTACGCGTCGCCGCTCGTGGCGTTCGCCGCCAACGAGGTGCGGGTGACGCTGTCCCCGGCCGCCGTCCGCCGGTGGCGGGAGCCGGACCGGGTGGCCGTCGAGGGCCGTCTGCCGGTCGGCGGCGGCGAGGTGTTGCACGTGCTCGTCGAGAAGGACTTCGCGTGCGTCGACGGCCCGCCCGGCGGCGAGGACCCCGACGCGTTCCCCAACCCGTCGGCCGGCCGGGCGTGCTGACTCCCGCACCCCGCCGCCCCGTCGAACGGAGCAGTGACGACATGGCCGACGACCGAACGCCAGGCACCACGCGAGAGAACATGCCCCAGCACCAAGGCACCCCCGCCGACCACGCCGACAACGCCCAGAGCGGCACGAACAACAACCGCTGGAACACCGAGAAAAAGGACGTGCGGTCCGCCTGCGACCTGCACGACGGAGCCGCGCCCGGTGCCCACCCCGGGCACGCGGCCGAGGTGCCCGGGCAGGTGCCGCTGGAGCGGCCGCACGGCCGGGTGTCCGCCGAGACGTCCGAGGCGTTCACAGGGCTGCGGCTGACCGAGCGGCACCACAAAGCCGCCGGCATGCCCGCCGTCCTCAAGGCGACCGAATACGTGTTCAAGCACGCCGGCCCGGTCCGCGGCAGCTACGGGCTGTCGGTGCTCAACCAGAAGGGCGGCATCGACTGCATGAGCTGTGCCTGGCCCGAGCCCGACGGGGCCCGGCCGCTGGCCGAGTTCTGCGAGAACGGGGCCAAGGCGCTCGGGCACGAGATGGACACGAAGCGGTGCGGGCCCGACTTCTTCGCCGCCCACTCCGTCGCCGAGCTTTCGACCCGGAGCGACTACTGGCTGGAGCACCAGGGCCGGCTCACCCACCCGATGGTGTTGCGGACCGGCGCGACGCACTACGAGCTGATCGCCTGGGATGACGCCTACAAGCTGATCGCCGGCGAGTTGAACGCCCTGGCCAGCCCAAACGAGGCGGCGTTCTACACGAGCGGACGGGCGAGCAACGAGGCCGCGTTCGTCTACCAACTGTTCGTCCGCCGGTACGGCACGAACAACATGCCGGACTGCTCGAACATGTGCCACGAGTCGAGCGGCACCGCGCTGTCGGCCACGCTCGGCGTCGGCAAGGGCACGGTGCAACTCGACGACTTCGAGAAGGCGCAGCTCATCCTGATCGTCGGGCAGAACCCGGGCACGAACCACCCGCGGATGCTCACGACGCTGCAGAAGGCCAAGCGGGCGGGGGCGGACATCGTCGCCGTGAACCCGCTGCCCGAGGCCGGGCTGCTCGGGTTCATGAACCCGCAAGAGCCGCTCGGCCTGCTCGGCAAGGCCACGCCGCTGGCCGACGAGTTCGTACCGGTGAAAATCAACGGCGACGTCGCGTTCTTCAAGGGCGTGATGAAGGAGTTGTTACACGCCGAGGAGCAGCAGAACGGCAGCGGGTTCGACTGGGCCTACATCAAGGCCCACACCCACGGCGTCGAGCCGCTCATCGCCGACCTGCAGTCGGCGTCGTGGGACCGGATCGTCGAGGACAGCGGCGTCGGCCGCGAGCAGATCCGAGCCGTCGCCGACCGGGTGAAAAAGGCCGAGCGAATCATCGCTTGCTGGGCGATGGGGCTGACGCAGCAGCGGGACGGGGTGGAGGCGATCCAGGAGGTGGTGAACCTGCTGCTGCTCCGCGGCAGCATGGGCAAGCCGGGGGCGGGGGCGTGCCCGGTCCGCGGGCACTCGAACGTGCAGGGCGACCGGACGATGGGCATCTGGGAGCGGCCGCAGCCGGTGCTGCTGGACGCGATTCAGAAGAATTTCGGGTTCGACCCGCCGCGGGAGCACGGGTTCGACGCGGTCGAGACGATCAAGGCGATGCACGCCGGCAAGGTGAAGGTGTTCGTGCAGCTCGGCGGGAACTTCCTGTCGGCCGCCCCGGACACGCTCTACGTGCAGGAGGGGCTGAGCCGGCTGAACCTCAGCGTCCGCATCGGCACGAAGCTGAACCGGGCGGACCTCGTCACGGGCAAACAGTCGCTGATCCTGCCGTGCCTCGGCCGCAGCGAGCACGACCGCCAGAAGAGCGGCGAGCAGTTCATCACGACGGAAAACTCGATGAGCGTGGTCGAGCAGAGCCGCGGCCGGTTCGAGCCGGCGTCGCCCGAGCTGCGGAGCGAGACGGCCATCCTGTGCGGCATCGCCAAGGCGACGGTCGGCCCGACGAACCCGGTCGACTGGGACGCCTGGGCCGGCAATTACGACCTGATCCGCGACGCGATCGCCAACACGATCGACGGGTGCCAGGACTACAACGCCAAGGTCCGCAAGCCCGGCGGCTTCCACCTGCCGAACCTCGCCCGCCAGAACGAGTTCGTCACCGACACCGGCAAGGCGAACTTCACGGTCAACAAGATCCCCGACCGGCACCTGGAACCCGGCCAGCTGGTGATGATGACGATCCGGTCGCACGACCAGTTCAACACGACCATTTACGAGCTGAACGACCGGTACCGCGGCGTCCACAACGAGCGGCGGGTGATCTTCATGAACCGCCAGGACATGGCCGACCGTGGCCTAGAGCCGCGGCGGGTCGTCGACATCACCGGCCACCACGAGGGCCACCAGCGGCACGCCCCGCACTTCATCGTCGTCCCGTACGACATCCCCCGCGGCTGCTGCGCGACGTACTACCCGGAGGGGAACGTGCTGGTCCCGATCAACAGCGTGGCCAACCGGAGCAACCAGCCGGCGAGCAAGTACGTGCCGGTGACCGTCGCGCCGGCGGTGGGGGCGCACCGGTTCGATTACGATAAGGTGGACGGCGGCCTCCTAACCCCCACCGGCGGATCGACCGCCGCCGCCGCCGCAGGCGTCTGACCTCTGCCCGCCGGCGGCCCGGTGCCCGCCGGCCCGGGCGGTCAGAACGGGTTGAACCACACTTGCTGGGGGTGCCCGGACGGGCGGCAGGGGGTCGCGGCCCGCTCGACGCCCGCCAGGTGCCACTGGTACACCCCGTCCGCCCGCCGGGTGACACGATCGATGACGGCCGAACCGACGATCACCCCGGCCGGCAGCTCAATCGCTGCCGGGAACAGCCGCGCCGCTTCGGCCAGCTCCAGCAGCCACGCAACCACACCGCCGCCACGCCCGCGGCCCCCGCCCCCCATTCGGCCCACGCCTCGCCCGGCACCGCGACCGTCGGCACCGCGATGGCCGGCATCGCCCCGCCCCCCCCGGCATTGCTAGGTCGAGCGACC
>JAQGHJ010000371.1 GCA_028288905.1 Phycisphaerales bacterium
ACCGTACCCCCTCACCCCAACCCTCTCCCCGTGGGAGAGGGGGCCGGAAGGCGCCCTCGCCATCTGGGAAGCACCTAGGTACCCCGCTCACTCCCCCGCCACCTGCCGCTTCACCTCTGCAACGATCCGTTCCTCCACCTCCGCCGCCCACGGGGCCGGGAGGCCGTAGTAGACAGCGGCGTCGCGGCCCTCGTACCCGCCCTCGGCCAGCACGCGACGGCTCGGGATGTACCCCATCACGTCGTTCGCGTACCCGATCGGCCAAACTCCGTTGGGCTGGCCGGCCGCCCCGCCGCCGAGTTCCCGCTTCAGCCGCAGCGCGTAGTCCACGACCGGCTCGCCGCCGAGCAGGACGAGCGTCGGGCCGGCCGGGCCCAGCCGCCACGTCTGGACCGGGTACGGGTACGAGGTGGGCAGCGGCCCCTCCCGCCGAACCCGTTCCAGCAGCATCGCCGCCCGGCGGGCGACGAACCGCTGCTTCGGGTCGGACGACGCTTGGTCGGCGTCGAGCCGTTCCCGGGACGGGAGCAGGGCGAACGGCAACTCGACCTCGCGGTATCCGGCGACCAATGGTCCCGTCACCGGCGTCATCTCCCCCGCCAGCACCGCCGACACGCCCGCCGCCGCCCGCCGGCCGAACGCCGCCGCCAGCCCGACCGTCCGCCGAGGCATCGGGTTCTGGTCGGCCCCGCACCCGGCGACGAACAGGGCCGTCGACCCGGGTTGGGCCGCTTCGATGGAGGCCGCCGCGTAACCGGGCCAGTCGGGGGACCAGTCGTAGCCGCTGAGCGTCGTCGCGTGGCACGCGTACCCGAACAGGACCGCCACCGTCCGGCCCGCCGGGTCGCGGACCGCGAGCACCGGTAGGTCGGGGTCGGTTGGGCCGGCCAGCAGCCCGTGCCAGCCGGTCAGCTCCAGCGGGTCGAGCGCGGTCAGGGCGTCGACCAGCGCCTCCTTGTTCGCGCGGCGGTTGACGGCGAACGACGCGGAGCCGACGCCGTACCGCACGTCGGCCGGCGCAAGCCCGGCCGCCGCCTGGTGGACCAAGTCAACGACACGGTCGACGAGCGTGTCCGTGTACGCCCGCACCCGGGCCGCCTCCGCGTCGCCGTACGGGTACGCGACCCGCAGGCAGTCCCCGACGACCGGCCCCGAATGGGTGTGGCTGGCGCAGAGGGCGACCGACCCGCGGGCCAGCCCGCACTCGGCGTTCAGCCGGCCGCGGATGCGGTCCGACGTCGGGCGGTCGATCCCGAGCAGGTCGAGCGACACGAGCGCGACGCGGCTGCCGCCCGCGTCCTCTAGCACGAGCGCCTTGGCGAACAGGGCGGGCGACCCCGGTGCGGAGCCGTCCGCCGGCCGCGTCCGTGCTGCGTACCCGCCCATCCAGACCGAGTCGACCGGCGTGATGTCCGCCCGCGCCACGCCGGCCCGCCAGCCGGCGGGCGCAGCCGCAGCACTCACGGCCGAGCTGAAGTTGAGGACGTGGAGAAGAGAAATAACTCGGCCGGCGACAATCCACCGAGCGGCACGGACGTTCGAAAATTGTCGGCAGACAAAGGAAAGCCGCAGCATCGTGTCGTCTCGCTCTCACTTAATCAGGACGTGCTCGCGCGGAACGGGTGGCACGGGCATTTAGGCATGCCCGTGATCGTTCGATGGGCGGGACGGGCCGGACCACGGACATGCGTACATGCCCGTGCCACCCGGAGACCGCCGACTGCCCGGTACACATTTTCGGCGGCCGCCGGCTCGATCGAGTTTCGCGCGGGCGCGGGCCTCCGGCCCCCTCTCCCGGTATTCCGGGAGAGGGCTGGGGTGAGGGTTCCTCGCGGCGGCGGCCAGTGTTGGCGACCCAGTTCCACCGCGCGACAGGACCCTCACCCTAACCCTCTCCCGGACTACCGGGAGAGGGGACCGGAGGCCCGCGTTCGCGAGAGGTTCCACGGAGCCCGGTCCGTTCGCACCACTTAGTTCAAGCGTCTTGACGGACTGACACTTAAGCCTGTCCCGACCTAGAACCAGTGGAAGCCGGATGCCGCCGCTGCGGCTCCGGCGAAACCGCTCACAGCCCCAGCAGCCGCCGGGCATTTTCCCGGTACACCTTCGCACGGACCGCGTCGGGCACGTCGAGCGACTTGAGCACGTCGAACTGCGGCACCGGCTGCCCCGGCGCGAGGTAGTCGGTGCCGAACAGCAGCCGGTCTTGTCGGCGGATGAGGAACGCGGTCGCGAACGCCGGGTCGCGGCTCAGCGCCCCCGCCCCGCTGCCGGCCGACAGGTCGGCGTACAGGTTCGGGTAAGCCCCGAGCAGCCGGTCGAGCGCCCCGCCGGGCGTGACCCGCTTCTTCGAGTACACACCGAGTTCGGCCGGCGTGGCGACGTCGCCGGAGATGGACGCCCAGAACCCGGGGCCGTGGCCGACAAACGTCGTCTCCGGGTGCGCCTTCAGTACGGCTTCGAGCCCCGGCAGCCCCGGCTTGTCCGTGTTGCGGATCGCGTCGAGGTGGAACAGCACCGGCAGCTTGTGCCGACCGGCCGCCGCGTACAGCCGGGTCGACAGCGGGTCGTCGATCGGCAGGCCCGGCTTGTGCTCGCCGAACCCGCGACACCCGAGGTCGACGTACCGGGCGAGCATGTCATCGACGCCCTTCTTCCCGCCGTTGATCGTTGTCCGCGGGTCGATGCAGCAGAACGGGATCAGTCGGTCGCGGTGCGCGGCGACCTGTTCGAGCACGAACCGGGTCGACAGCGGGAAGCTCGACGACTCCGGGCTGACCAGCGGCAGCACGACGGCTCGGGCGACGTCGTGGGCGTCCATCCACTTCAGCAGGTTGGCGGCCGACAGGTCTTCGGTCGTGTTCCACGTCTGGCCGACGTGGGTGTGGAAGTCGACGAACGGCCCGCCGACCGGGCGGGATGTGGGGGCCGTGGCGGGAACCGTGGAAGGTGCCGCGGAGGACGCGGGCGTTGCACCAGCCGGGCGCGCAAGCGCGCCGGCGGCCGTGGCAATAGCCGCGGAAACGAAGGAGCGGCGAGAGTAGCGAGCGTGGCGTGGGAGCATGACCTTTCTTCGTCGCGGGCGTGGCCGCGATCCCGTGACATGGGCGTCCCGCCCACGCTGTGGCTGGTGGGCGACAAAGGGCTCTAACTTCGGATGAAGCGACGCGTCCAGGCCACAGCATGGGCGGGACGCCCATGCCACGGGACCGCGGCCACGCCCCAGCGTCAACGCGGTGCCATCACGTACGCGATCAAATCGGCCATCGCCTGCGGGTCGAGCGTCCGCTCGAACCCCTCGGGCATGAGGGACTGGCCGGTGCCGCGGAGCTTGTCGACGTCCGCCCGGCGACGGTCTCGGTGCCGCCGCCGGGCTTGAGCAGCGTCACGGCGGCCGCCGTCTCGGCCGACAGCAGGCCGGCCAGCGACCGGCCGTCCTTGGTCTCGACCACGTACTCGGCGTACTGCCCGTTCACCTCGCGGTTCGGGTCCAAAACGTTCACCAAGATCGCTTCGGGCCCCCGGCTTCGCATGGCGGCGAGGTTCGGCCCGATCTCGACGCCGACGTCGTCCAGCCGGTGGCACGTCGCGCAATTTTGGGCGAACAGCGCCTTGCCGCGGACGGCGTCCCCCTTGGCGTCCAGCACCGGGCGGTAGGCGGTCACGACGTCGGCCCGCGGCGACAGCTGCGCCCGGGCGGCGACGGCGTCGGCCAGCTTCCGCACGGCCGGGTCCTTGCTCTGGCGGAGCCGGGCGAGCCGGGTGGCATCCAGGTCCGTCGGCGGGAGCTTCCCCGCCTCGATCGCGGACAAAAACGTCGCCGCCCACGCCGGGCGGGCGAGGAGCACGTCGAGCGCGACCGCCCGCACGCCGGGCGTGAGCCGCGGCCATGCCGACGTCAGGGCGTCTGCGACGGCCGGCTCGGTGGCGAACGACCCGAGGGCGGCGACGGCCGCGAGCTGCACCGCCTGGGGCTCGCGGCCGCCGAGCAGCTTGGCGAGCGGGTCCCGAGCCCGCTCGAAATTCCCGAGCGGGACGGCCGCCAGGGCGGCGACGCGGTCTTTGACGGGCTTGGCAGCGTCGACGGCGGCCGCCATCGCGTCGGTCGCCAGCGCGTCGCCGCGGGACCGCAGGGCCGCTGCCAACGGCCCCGGCATCGGGCGGGAGGCACCCTCCCGAAGCCCGAGCAGGATCGCGGCCGCGGCCGGACGAGCTTCGGCCGTCACCGTCCCGGCCGCCCCGGCCAAGGCGACGGCGGCCGG
>JAQGHJ010000382.1 GCA_028288905.1 Phycisphaerales bacterium
GGGACATCGGGGCGGCAGTGTAACCGGCGATGTCGCCCCCCGCCCGCCGGTCCCGGCGGGCGGCCTTGGTGCCCCGGCTGGTTCCCTAGTATCCTGTCAAGCGGCCGAACCGCCGCCCGCCGGCACCGGCCGACCGATTAGAGCCGTCAGCGTAAGGGTGTGAGCGAATGGGTGTTCCCGTCTCCCAAATGTGGACCGTGGCGTCGTACGTGCTCGCCCAGCGGCTCAGGGGCCGCAAGCGGTACCCGCTCGTGCTCATGCTCGAGCCGCTGTTCCGGTGCAACCTCGCCTGCGCCGGGTGCGGCAAGATCCAGTACCCGGCCCACGTCCTGAAGAAGGATCTGTCCCCCGAGGCGTGCTTCAAGGCGGTCGACGAGTGCGGGGCCCCGATGGTCAGCATCCCCGGCGGCGAGCCGCTGCTGCACCCGAAGATCAAGGAGATCGTCGAGGGGCTGGTCGCCCGCAAGAAGTACATCTACCTCTGCACGAACGCCCTGCTGCTCAAGGAGAAGATCGGCCTCTTCAAGCCGACGAAGTACCTGACGTTCAGCGTCCACCTGGACGGCCAGCGCGAGCACCACGACTTCGCCGTCTGCCGCGAGGGCGGGTACGACCTGGCCGTCGAGGGCGTGCGGGAGGCCGTGAAGCGCGGGTTCCGGGTGACGACGAACACGACGCTGTTCGACGGGGCCGACCCGGTGAGCGTCCGGGCGCACTTCGACGAGATGACCGACCTCGGCGTCGAAGGGATGATGCTGTCCCCCGGGTACAGCTACGACAAGGCTCCGGACCAGAAGCACTTCCTGGGTAAGGCCCGGACAAAGCGACTGTTCCGCCAGATCCTGAGCAACCGGAAGAAGCGGTGGGTGTTCAATCAGAGCCCGCTGTTCCTGGAGTACCTCATGGGCGAGCGGCACTACCGCTGCACCCCGTGGGGCATGCCGACGTTCAACGTGTTCGGCTGGCAGAAGCCGTGCTACCTGTTGCAGGACGGCTACGCCGACACGTTCGCCGAGCTGATGGACGAGACCGAGTGGGAGCGTTACGGCACGGAAAGCGGCAACCGCAAGTGCGCCAATTGCATGGTGCACAGCGGGTACGAGGCGAGCGCGGTGAACGACACGTTCGGGTCGGTGAAGGGCTTCCTGGCGACCGTCCGGGCGGTACTGTTCGGGGGTGCGTACAAGGACGACGAGGCGGCCGAGCAGCTGGCCAGGGCCGGCGGGCACGGGGCCAGCGGGCCGGTCGTGCAGCTGACGATCGGGAAGGGGAAGGCGGCCGAACTGAGGTCTGCCGAGCGAGAGACGGCGGGCGTGTGAGCGGCAGCGGCGTTCGGCCACGGTCCGCCGGTCCGCCAGAGGAGCTCCAAGTGGCATCGACGATCGCCGACGGCAAACATGCCACCCGGGGCGTGCGGCTCACGGGCTCGACCTTCGAGGACGTCTGCCTCGGTGACGCCCGGTTCGACGACGTTAACCTGGCCGGCGCGAGCTTCCGGAACATCAACCTCACCGGGGTTCGTTTCGACGACGTGAACCTGTCCGGTGCCGAGATCACCGACGCCAACTTGTCGGGCATGAAGATCAACGGCGTGCTGGTCACCGACCTGTTCGCGGCGTACCGACGTCCCGAATAAGCGCCGCCTACCGCCAAGGTGCTTGGCGCGCACGACAGGCATCAAACGAGTACGTCAGACATGCCCCAAGACGTGAAGGCTCACCCGGCCGAGCTCGCCGACGCAACGGCACCGGCCGACGAGATGGAACTGGCCCCCGCCGCCGCCCGCGAGCAGTTGGAGGGTTGGATCCCCCCGCTGGCGACCGACGCCGAGATTCGCGACGCGCTGGAGAAGGCGTTCGACTACCGCGGGGACATCACGGTCACGCTGAAGGACGGGTCGCGGATCGAAGGGTACCTGTTCGACCGCCGGCCCGGGCCGACGCTGACCGACTGCCGGGTGCGGCTGTTCCCGAAGGACCGGGACGAGAAGGTGAGCGTGTCGTACGCCGACGTCGCCCGGCTGGAGTTCACCGGTAGGGACACGGCCGCCGGCAAGAGCTGGGAGACGTGGGTCCGCAAGTACAACGAGAAGAAGGCGGCCGGGGAGACGGACATCCGGCTGGAGCCGGAGAAGCTGGACTGACCGCGACTCTCGTCGGGGCCGCCGCCCGCCGTGCCGGGAACGAGATATAGTTCCGACATGACCGCCGACGCCGTCTTCGCCCGCCTCCGCCGTCGCCCGTTCGTGCCGTTCCGCATCATCCTGAGCAGCGGGACGACGTACGACTTCCTCCACCCCGAGATGCTGTTCGTGTCGAAGTCCGGCGTGACGGTGGCGATCTACGACAAGAACCAACAGCCATCGCCCGAGGAAATTCCGGTTCGCGAATCGCCCGCTTCGTACCTGCACATCGCCGCGACCGAAGACCTGCCGCAGCCGGTCGCGCGGGCCGGGTGAGGTTCGGTCAGCCCTGCTTCGCCCGGCTCGGATACCCCCCGAACATCGGCGGGTCCGGGTCGAGGAACCCCTGCGCGTGCGGCGGCTTGATCACGCGCGACTTGGCCGCCCACCTGTCGGGGGGGGGATGGCGGCGGCGGCGCGGTGAACAACTGGTGCTACGAACGGGACGGTCCGGTCACTCGCGCCGGATGCGGCGCTGTCGCTCATCCCAAACTCACAGTCGGGGCGGATGTAGACGTGACCCGACTTGTCCACCCCAAGGGTTCGCCGTGTACCTAGACCTCGACGCCGCGTGGGGCGACGCCGTCCCCGGCATGGACTTGACCGACGCCCGGGCGTGGGGACCGCGACTGCGGTGCTTCGCGCCGGCGGCCGAGGCCGAGGCGTTCTACCGGGAGGTGGCCGTCGGGCTGCCGCCGTTCGTGCTGTCGGGGTCGGGCGACTTCCACCACCTGACCGCCCTGCTGCTGCGGAACCTTGGGCGGCCGGGGCGCGGCGGCGATGGCGACGGCGGGCCGGCCATCGCCCGTCCGGTGGCGGTCGTATCGTTCGACAACCACCCAGACTGGGACGTCCGCCCGCCGCGGTGGGCGTGCGGCGGGTGGGTGAACCGGGCGCTGGAGCTGTCACACGTCCGGTCGGTGGCCGTATGGGGGTGCGGGAACTTCGAGCTGCGACGGCCGCATACTCTGTTCGCCAACCGCCGGGCCTCGCGGGACGGGCGGCTGGCGGTGTACGCCTGGGCCGAGCGGCAGCCGCCGGCCGTCCGCCGCCGCTTCGACTGCATGTCGGGTGACGATTGGCGGGGGCGGTTCGATCGGTTCGCCGCGTCGTTGGACGGCGGCGACGTGTACGTGACCGTCGACCTCGACGCCCTGTCGGCCGCCGAGGCGGTGACGAATTGGGAGCCCGGGCTGTTCGCCGCGGCCGACGTGGCGTGGGCGGTCGGCCGGCTGCGAGCCGCCGGCTGCCGGGTGGTCGGCGGCGACGTGTGCGGGGCGTGGTCCCCGCCGGCGTATGCCCGCCGCCGGCAGCGGTTCGCGGCCGAATGGGACCGTCCGCCGGTGACCGTGCCGGACCCGGCGGCCGC
>JAQGHJ010000386.1 GCA_028288905.1 Phycisphaerales bacterium
GGTAGTAGTCGAACTTCAGCCACGGGTGCAGCCCGCCGACGATGTGGACCTCGGTCGCCCCCGCGTCGGCGGCTTGGCGGGCGGTCGCGACGACCTGCTCCACCGGCATCTCGTACGCCCCGTCCTCGCCCCGCTTGCGGTAGAACGCGCAAAATTTGCAGCTGAGCGCGCAGACGTTCGTGTAGTTGATGTGCCGGTTGCGGTTGTAGTACGCGACGCCCCCGTGCAGCCGCTCGCGGGCGAAGTTGGCGAGCCGGCCCACCCCGTGCAGGTCGCGGGTGGCGTAGAGGGCGACGCCGTCGGCCAGCGACAACGGCTCGGCGGCAAATACTTTGTCGGCGACGGGAAGGAGTGCCGGGTCCGTGACGCGGGGGCGGTGCATGGGAGAAGTATAAAGACGCCGCCGCGTCACGTTCTGCCGGTACCGAAGGTTTTGAAAGATCGCGCGGATCCTTCAGTCGACGCGGCCGCTCGGCGTGCCTTGGGCCGGCGCCCCGGCCTCGGGCTTGGGAGCGTACTTCGCCTTCGGCCGGCCGCCGTCGTCGGGGCGGATGACGACGGCCGCGGCGGGGGACGGGTCGCGGCCGGCGGCGGTGTAGGTGCCGCTCCCGCCGACGCCGTCCTCCAGGTACGAGATGCGGTACAGCATGGGGCCGGACCCCGACGGAAGCGGTGACACCTTCGTGACGGCGGCCGACGGGTGCTCGGCGGCGAACGCGGTCCGGACGCCGGCGGGCAGGCCCTCCAACTGGCTCGACGCGAACGCGGTCTGGCCGACCACCGGGGCGTCGGCGGACGGGCGGGTCGCCGGCGGCGTGTACTGCCGGGCCAACCGGCCGCTCGGCGACTGCTCCCGCCACCGGCTGCACCCCGCCGACGTCGCCGCCATCGTCCCCACCGCCAATACGGCACCGAACACCCCGACGCGAGCCAAGCGATCCACGACGCCCATACCACACCTCGCACGGTTGGAGCACGACAGGGAGGAACACCGGCGGGCCCGCCCCCCAATCGACCGGGCCCGCGGGCCGCGAATGTACCACCCCGTATTTGCGGACACCATGGAAAACTGCCAGCGATGACCCGTGGCAGGCGTGGCGGGATCTTCGGTGGCGGGGGCTTCCGCGAACGATATCCGAAGCCCCTGGCGCGCGTTGACCGCGGTGCCCGCGCCGGCCGTGATCGCCCTCGCGGCGGCATGGGGGTCACGCAAAGCGGCCCGACCCGCGGGCCCCGCGCATGATTTTTCGCTCAACATCGGGACCGGCCGGGGTTAAAACCTTTGCCGGTCCCGCGTTCTCACTTCTCCTCACTTCTGCTCGCAGGTCGACATGAACCAACCACTGTCTCGCCGCTCCGTGCTCGGGGGTTCGGCCGCGGTCGCCGCCGCCGGGTTCTTCGGGTTCTCCGCCAAGTCCTACGGCAACATCGTCGGGTCGAACGACGCGATCCGGATGGGGGTCATCGGCTTCAACGGCCGGGGCAACAGCCACATCGACGCCTACATGAAGATGAAGGGCGTGCGAATCGTCGCGCTGTGCGACGCGGACGCGGCCGTGCTGGCGAAGGGGCTGGCCCGGGTCGAGCGGGGCGACGTCAAGCCGACGAAGGGGCCGTCCACCCGGCCGACGACCAAGCCGATGGCCCAGAACGTCCGCAAGGGGCAGAAGGGGGTGGACGACGCGGTGCTGGCGTCCGCCAGCGACGCGGCCGCCGACGACCGCAACGCCCTCACCGGCGGCCCGGCCACGATGCCGACGACCAAGCCGGCGACGAAGGTCACGCCGTACGCCGACCTGCGGAAGCTGCTGGACAACAAGGACATCGACGCGATCTCGACGGCCACCCCGAACCACTGGCACGCGCTGATCAGCATCTGGGCCTGCCAGGCCGGCAAGGACGTGTACGTCGAGAAGCCGGTGTCGCACAACGTGTCCGAGGGCCGGCGGATCGTCGAGGCCGCCCGCAAGTACGACCGGATCGTCCAGGCCGGCATGCAGGCCCGGTCGAACATGGCCCTGAAGGCGGCCTACGCGTGGGTGCAGGCCGGCAACCTCGGCAAGATCAAGGTCTCCCGCGGGCTCTGCTACAAGCGGCGGGGCACGATCGGCAAGACGACCGGTGACCAGCCGATCCCCAAGTCGGTCGACTACGAGCTGTGGACAGGCCCGGCCGCCATGCAGCCGCTGCACCGCGAGAAGCTGCACTACGAGTGGCACTGGCAGTGGAACTGCGGCAACGGCGACCTCGGGAACCAGGGCATTCACCAGATGGACACGGCCCGGTGGGCGCTCGGCAAGGAGGGGCTGAGCCCGAAGGTGCTCAGCGTCGGCGGCCGGTTCGGGTACGAGGACGACGGCCACACGCCGAACACCCAGATGGTCGTCCACGACTACGGCGACTCGATGCTGATCTTCGAGGTCCGCGGCCTGCCGAAGGCCGACCAGACCGGCGGGATGGACAAGCTGTTGGGCATCGACATCGGCACGATCGTCGAGTGCGAGAACGGGTACATGGTCGACACCGGGTACACGTCGGAGCCGAAGGTGTACGACTGGGACGGCAAGTTCGTCCGGAAGTTCGCCCGCGAGAAGTCCGAGGACACGGTCGACGGGATCAACGATGGCAACGGCGGGCACTTCGTGAACTTCGTCAAGGCCCTCCGCAGCCGCAAGCGCGAGGACCAGAACGGCGAGATCCTCGAAGGGCACCTGAGCAGCGCGCTGTGCCACACCGGGAACATTTCCTACCAACTCGGGCAGAAGGTGAAGCCGCGGGAGATCCGCGAGGCGCTCAAGGGCAACAAGGCCGGCCTAGAGACGTTCGGGCGGCTCCGCGATCACCTTGAGGACAACGGCGTGTCGATCCTGGGTGACCAAGCGGTGCTCGGCGCATCCTTGGAGATGGACCCGAAGACCGAGCGGTTCACCGGCGACAACGCCGAGAAGGCGAATGCCCTGCTGACCCGCGAGTACCGCAAGGGGTTCGAGGTGCCGGCGAGCGTTTGAACTGGAGCAGCGGACTGCCGTGACTGCAGGAACGGCGACCGCAGGCCTGGGCATGCGGCGGATCGTGGTGGGCGGCGGACGGGCGGGGCGGTCAACGAACGAGAGCGGGCGACCCTGTCCACGGGGTCGCCCGCTCTCGTTCGCTTCGAA
>JAQGHJ010000400.1 GCA_028288905.1 Phycisphaerales bacterium
CGACCCGTCCCCGTGCGGGTGGTACCGGCCCATCACGTCGCCGACGACCGTGGCGCATTTGCGGTGCTTCTCGGTCGCCCGCAGCCCGTTCTGCCACATCGTGTAGATGATCCGGCGGTGCACCGGCTTCATCCCGTCCCGCACGTCCGGCAGGGCTCGGCTGGTGATGACCGACAGGGCGTAGTTCAGGTACCGGGCCTGGGCGATGTCGTGCAGGAAGGCCCGGTCCTCCCCGCCCGGCGGGACACTTGACCCCGAGCCGCCGCCGCCACCGCCGGCCGCGCCGCCACCTGTCGGGTCGCTCCCGACGGCCGCCTGCTCGATCGCCGCGTCGGACAACTCCGCGAGCCCGACCTCTCCCGAACTGTCCGACGCCTTGACGGCCATCCGTTGCCTCCATCGCGGCCCGCCGGTCCGGGGGCCTGGGTCTCGTTCGCCGCTGGGGGTTCAAACGCCGGCGCCGCCCAGCCGGTTCGCCCCGGGACGCCTGCACCGCCACACGGCCCATCGCCGATATCGACCCACACCCCCGGATCTCTGCACCAAATAAGTTAGGATAATGTACGGGTAAAGCCCGACCGGATCAAACGGAAAATGGGCCGCGGCGGGTCCCGGCGAACGACCGGGCATGGTATCGAACGTCGACGAGGCCACAACAGGTCGTGCCGACAACCGCAGGCTTGGGCCGGGTGGCCGGAAGGCCTTCGCTTCCGCCGGATGGGTAGCCAGACGCCGCCCGTCACCCGAACCGGCCTACACCTGGGCTCGCTGGCAGGAACCCTTGGCGTCGGCCGATTTCCGTGTTGTTCGGCGTGCCCCGACGGGGTACGGTCTGGCCCGGTAGAAAGTTCACCTACCGATTGTCCCGCGAGGGGAGATTTGCTTAGTTGTCGACGGGAATGCGGGCGCAACGCCCGCGCCGCCTCCAGGCGGCCCGTCTTCCGTCCCCCTCGTCCGCGGATCAGAGGTTCCTGCCACAGCCGTAACGGGGAGTGCCGTACCGATGACTGTTTCGTCCCGCCGCGAGTCCGTCGAGAGCCTCGAGCCCCGCCGACTGTTCTCCGTCCCGACCGGGTTCACCGAGACGACGGTGGCGTCGGGCATGTCGAGCGTCACCTCGATGGCCGTCGCGCCGGACGGGCGGGTGTTCGTCACCGAGCAGGCGACCGGGAAGATCCGGGTCGTCAAGAACGACAAGCTGCTGACGGCCGCATTCGCGACCGTGCCGACCGTCCAGTCGGAGGCGGCGAACGGGCTGCTCGGGATCGCGTTCGACCCGAACTTCGCGTCGAACGGGTTCGTGTACGTCCGCTGGACCAGCTCGGCCGGCGGGAGCCATGACGTGATCAGCCGGTTCAAGGCCGCCGGGGACGTCGCCACCGGCGGGCGAACCGATCTGGTCAGTCTGCCCGGCCCGGCCGAGTTCCACCAGGGCGGGATGATCGGGTTCGGGGCCGACGGCAAGCTGTACGTCCCGACCGGGGACGAGGGCATGCCGGCCCTGGCACAGGACCTGACGAACGTCCACGGAAAGGTGCTGCGATTCAACGCCGACGGGTCGATCCCGACGGACAACCCGTACTACAACACCGCGGCCGGCATCAACCGCGCGATCTGGGCGAGCGGGCTGCGGAACCCGTTCATGTTCGACGTCCAGCCGGGCACCGGCCGGATGTACATCAACGACGTCGGCGAGGCGACCTGGGAAGAGGTTAACCTCGGGTCGGCCGGAGCCAACTACGGGTGGCCCGGGATCGAGGGCCCGCAAGCCGGGCAATCCGCCCCGGCCGGGTACGCGGACCCGGTTTACGCCTACAAGCACGGGACCGGCGACAACGCCGCCAGCATCACCGGCGGGGTGTTCTACGCCGGCAACCAGTTCCCGAGCTCGTACAACGGGCGGTACTTCTTCACGGACTTCACCGGCACGTGGATCAAGACGTTGGACCCGTCCAACCCGGCCGGGACCGTGCAGCCGTTCGGGGCGAAGTTCTCCAACCCGATCGACCTCAAGCGGGGGATGGACGGCAGCCTGTACGTGCTGAACTACTCCGGCGGGAAGCTGGTGAAGATCCAGTACACGGCCGGCACCGCCCCGAACATCGTCACGTCGCCGCAACCGCAGACCGTGCCGGTCGGGCAGCCGGCGACGTTCACCGTCCAGGCCGGCGGGACCGGCACCCTGAGTTACCAGTGGCAGCGGAACGGGGTGAACATCCCCGGGGCGACGGCCGCCAGCTACACGATCGCCGCCGCCGCCGCAACCGACAACGGTGCCGCGTTCCGCGCCGTCGTGACGAACGCGACCGGCTCGGCCACGTCGGCCGCCGCCGTGTTGACCGTCCTCGCCAGTCAATACCCGGTCCCGGTTATCACCGCCCCGGACGGCGGGTTCCTGTACACGGCCGGGCAGACGGTGACGTTCGCCGGGTCGGTGTCGGACCCGGAGGACGGCGACCTGTCGGCCGCGAACCTGAACTGGGCCGTCACGTTCCATCACGACACGCACGAGCACCCGTTCCTGGCGAGCATCAGCGGGGTGGCCGGCGGGTCGTTCACCGTCCCGGCGGTCGGCGAGACGTCGTCCAACGTCTGGTACCGGATCGAGCTGACCGCGACCGACTCGTCCGGGCTGACCCGGACGACCTACCAGGACGTGTTCCCCGTGAAGGCGGCCGTCACGCTGGCCGCGTCGGTCGGCGGGGCAGCGATGACCGGGTTCGGGCTGACGCTGGACGGCCAGCCGGTGACGACCGGGTACGCGTTCACCGGCGTGGCCGGCCTGGAGCGGGCGCTCGGGGCGGCTGCGAGCCAGACCGTGAACGGGGTCGCGTACGACTTCGTCGGGTGGTCGGACGGCGGGGACGCGACGCACACGGTCTCCACCCCGTCGGCGGCCACCACGTACACCGCCGAGTACAAGGTCCGGGCGACCGTCCCCACCGCCGGCCCGACGGCCGAGCTGGTCAACGCGGCCACCGACCAGAAGATCGCGACCCTCACGGACGGGTACGTGATCGACATGGGCCAGACCGGGACGCGGCTGAACATCCAGGTCCTGCCGGTCGGGACGGCCGGCAGCATCGCGTTCCGGATCGACGGGGCCGACGTCAAAACGGAGACGTCTGCGCCTTACACGATCGGCGGGGACGCCGGGGTCGGGCAGTTCAACGACTGGACCCCGCCGGTCGGCACCCACACGCTGCAGGTCGTGCAGTACAGCGGGGCGGGCGGGACCGGGACCGTACAGGGGACGACGACCCTGACGTTCACCGCCCTGGCCCCCACCACGGTGCCGCCGCCGCCGGTGTCTCCGCCGCCCGTCTCTCCGCCGTCCACGACGCCGACGTTGGTCAGCGTCCGAGCGTCCGCCGACGCGTACGGCCTGAACGGGCCGTCGGCGGGCACGAACTTCGGGGCGAGCGGCGAGCTGCAGGCCCGGCTCAGTTCGATCGCCGGGAGCTGGCGGGAGGCATTCCTCCGGTTCGACCTGACGACCGTCGCGTCCGCCGATCAAATCACGTCCGCGGCGGTGAGGCTGACCGGCCGGCTCTCCCAAGCCGGGAGTGTGACGCTCGGGCTGTTCCCGGTCACGGGCGGGACCGGGTGGACCGAGGCGGGTCTGACTTGGAACAACAAGCCGACCAGCGGCACGACGGCGGTCGGCGCGACGAAGACGCTGACGAACACGGCGAACGCCGCGTTCGACTTCGACCTCACCAGCTATCTGAAGCAGCAAAAGGCGGTCGGCACGACCACGGTCAACTTGGCGCTGAAGGCGACTAACTACACCACCCCGTACGCGGTCTTCGCCAGCGACGAAGCGGCGAGCGGGCGGCCGGAGCTGCGGGTCACCCAGCAGGGCACGGTCTCCCCGCCGCCAGTATCTCCGCCGCCCGTGTCTCCGCCGACCACAACGCCCACCACGGTCAGCCTGCGGGCGTCGGCCGACGCGTACGCGCTGAATGGCTCGTTTGCGGGCACGAACTACGGCTTCGGCAGCGAGCTGCAGGCCCGGCTCAGTTCGATCGCCGGGAGCTGGCGGGAGGCATTCCTCCGGTTCGACCTGACGACCGTCGCGTCCGCGGACCTAATTACCGCGGCCTCGGTCCGGCTGACCGGCCGGCTGTCCCAGGCGGGGAGCGTCACGCTCGGTCTGTTCCCGGTCACGGGCGCGGCCGGGTGGACCGAGGGCGGGTTGACCTGGAACAACAAGCCGACGTCCGGAACCGCTGCGATTGGGGCGCTCAAGACGCTGACGAACACGGCGAACGCCGTCGTCGCCTTCGACGTCACGAGCTACCTGAAGCAGCAGAAGGCGGCCGGGGCAACCGTCGTCAATCTGGCGGTCAAGGCGACGAACTACACGACGCCGTACGTGATTTTCGCCAGCGACGAGGCGGCGAGCGGGCGGCCGGAGCTCCGCGTCACCCAGTAACCCGCCTTCCGGGAAGCGGCGGACATCATGCTGTCGCCGGCCTGACCACTGTTCGCGGCGAGAGTCGACGGGCGGGGCGAGCGCCGCAGGATCCCGACGCGGCTGCCGCCGGCCTGCCCCGCCCGCTCGGGGCGGCGACAACGGACACGCCGCGTGGCACAATTTTCGGCGGCCGACCGCCGCCGCCGAGGACCCTCACGCCATGCCGATCACCCGCCGAGACCTGCTCGCCGCGTCCGCCTCGCTCGCCGCCGCCGCCGCCGTCCCCGGCCGACTGCCGGCGGCCGACCCGGGGCCTTTTGCCCCGTCGCCATCCCCGCCTCCCGCCACCCGCCCGGCCGCGCGCCGGGCGAACCGCATCGGCATCTCGACCTACTCGATCTGGCGCTTCCGGGATGATTCCAAGCTCCCGGTCGGCCGGTGCATCGAGGAGGCGGCGGCGATCGGGTTCGACGGCGTCGAGATCCTCCACCGGCAGATGGACTCGGAGGAGAACGGTGCCCTCCAAGCCCTGAAGCAGACTGCGCTCCGCGAGGGTGTGGACCTGTGCGGGTTCAGCATCCACCAAGGGTTCGTCACCCCGGACAAGGACAAGCGGCAGAAGAACGTCGAGCACACGCTCAAGTGCATCGAGCTCGCCTACGCCCTGGGCATCCCGACCATGCGGGTGAACACCGGCACCTGGGGCACGAGCAAGTCGTTCGACGACCTGATGGCCCACCGCGGGGTCGAACCGGCGCTCCCCGGGCACACCGAGGACGAGGCGTTCGGGTGGGTGATCGATGCCTTCGAGCAGTGCCTGAAGAAGGCCGAGCAGTGCGGTGTCACCATGGGGTTGGAGAACCACTGGGGCCTGGAGCTGACGCCGCAGGGTGTGCTGCGGATCGTCGACGCGATCCGCTCCCCCTGGCTGCAAGTGACGGCCGACACCGGCAACTTCCTGGAGGACCCGTACGACCGACTGGCCCTGCTGGCCCCGAAGGCGTGCTACGTGCAGGCCAAGACCTACTTCGGTGGCGGGCTGTGGTACACGCTCGACCTGGACTACCCGCGCATCGCCGACGTGTTCCGCAAGGCCGGGTACCGCGGGTACGTGTCGCTCGAGTTCGAGGGCAAGGAGGACTGGCGGACGGCCGTGCCCAAAAGCCTGGAACTGCTGCGGAAGGCGTTCGCCTGACGGAGGCGGGCCGACTCTCGGGTGGGAGGCGCCGGCCGGGCCCGGCCGGTAGTTCGGGCCTCCGTCCGGGCGGCCGCGTTCGCCCGACCGGTCACGCTCTCCCCGAACGCGCGGTCACGTCAAAATCGCCGTTCACGATGCTCGCCCCGTCGGCCACGCCCGACACCTTCTGGCCGTAGCACCGCTTCGATCACTCCAGAGCTTCGTGGTTCGTCTCGCTGGGGACGAAGCCCGGGCCCGCCAAGTCCAGCCGCTTTTGCCGCACGAACGAGTTAATCCCAACACGTGTTTGAATTTTTCCTGACGTCACCTCTAAGATGACCCCCGTTAGCATTGGCCGTCGGTCACAGCCGGAGAACGTTGCATGCGGTTCACAAACGGGTCGGGGCACGACGTTGGACGGCGCCATCGGCGGGACGGCGGCAAGTTTCGGCGAGCGGCCGCGGTGGTCCTGATGGCGGCGGGGGTCGGATCGGGAGCAGGGTGCGACCGCAAGGCCGCCCCGGCCGCCGCAGCGCCGCAGCCGACGGAGGTGTCGTTCGTCACGATCCGCCCGGAGACGACGCCGGCGTCGTTCGAGTTCATAGGGCAGACCGAGGCGTCGCAGGCGGTCGAGATCCGGGCCCGGGTGCAGGGGTTCCTGCAGGACTGGCGGAAGAACTTCACCGAGGGCGGGATGGTCCGGGAGGGCCAGCTGCTGTTCAACATCGACCCGCGGGAGTTCCAGGTCGCGTTCGAGGAGGCGCAGGCGAACGCGGCCCGGGCCGAGGCCCGGCAGCAGCGGGCCGACCGGGAGGTCGTCCGGCTCCAGGAGGCGGTCGCCACCAAGGCCGCCTCCGGCCGGGAACTGGACGACGCGGTCACCGAGCAGCTCCAGGCCCGGGCGGACGTCCGGCTGCAGCGGTCGACGCTCGACGCCCGGCAGCTGAACCTGAACTACACGACGGTCAAGAGCCCGCTGGACGGGGTGGTCGGCCGGAGCCAGCGGGACGTCGGGAGCCTGGTCGACGCGACCCAGAACAGCCTGCTGACGACCGTCTCGAAGCTCGACCCGCTGTACGCGTACTTCAGCTTCAGCGAGCGGGACTACGTGAACTTCCGGCAGGACGTGCAGGCCGGGCGGGTGCAGCTGTCCCCGGGCGGCCAGACGTACGTCGAGGTGTCGCTGATCGACGGGACCCCGTACCCGTTTGCGGGCGAAGTGAACTTCGCCGACGTGGCCGTGGACGCGCAGACCGGGTCGGTCCGGCTGCGGGCGGCGTTCCACAACCCGCAGGTGCAGACGACCCGGGGGACCGAACACTTCCTCAAGCCCGGGCAGTACGTGAAGGGCCGGCTCGTCGGGTACGTGCGGCCGAACACGATCACGGTCCCGCAGATGGCGGTCCAGCAGGCGACCGGCGGGGCGACGGTGTACACGGTCGGGGCGGACAACAAGGCGGAGGTCCGGCCGGTGACGACCGGCGGGTGGGTGGGGGACGACTGGGTGATCACGGCCGGGCTGCGGTCCGGGGACCGGGTGATCGTCGACGGGGTGGCGAAAGTGACCCCGAACGCGGTCGTGACGGCGAAGGAGCGGGCCCCGTCGACCCGCCCGGCGATGACGACGCGGCCGACGAGCGGGCCGGCGACCGGCCCGATGACGATGCCGGCGGCGGGCGGGCTGCCCCCGGTCAGCGGGATGCCGATCATCGGCGGCGGCAGCGGCAACGCGCCGGCGGCCGG
>JAQGHJ010000426.1 GCA_028288905.1 Phycisphaerales bacterium
AAATAAGCTGGCTCACCAACTTTGTGGCAGTCCCATCGGGGTTCTCGCTGCACCCAACGTCGTTGGGTCCGCTATCAACACCGACAATATGGCATTTATTGTGCAAGGCCCCCGAAGGGAGAGGGGGGAGCGGGCCGCGCCCGACGAAGGGCCTGCATCAATCGGCGGGTGGGGCGGGCGCTCGTCGTCACGTCCGCCACTCCCGCTTCTGCTCCGCGTCGACTCGATCCCCACAACGCAAGACGCCGCGGCCGCCCCGGAAGTTCCGGGGCGGCCGCGGCGTTTTACTGCTTACCTCACTTGGCCGGCCGATCGACGGGTCGACGGCCAACCACCTGGCCGCCTCACGACTCCTTGTGCAGGTCGTGGCACGCCTTGCAATCGACGGCCGACTTCAGGGCGGTCAGGGCCTTGGGGTCGTTGCCGGCCTCGACCTTCTTGGCCGCGGCGAGGATAGCCTCGTTCCGGGTCTTCCAGTCGGCCATGTCGCCCTTGTCCGGCTTGTTGGCGAGCATCGCCTCGTAGTACTCGACGAACTGCTTCTTCTCGTCCGGCGTCCCCTTGCCCGAGACGATGTGGGCGAACAGGCTCTTCTCCTTGCCCTTGTGCGCCTTCTTCATCACCTCGTCGATCGTGTACTTGGGGCTCCCGGCGGCCGGCTCGGCGGCCTTCTTCTTGTCGGCGGCAAACGACCCGCCGGCCGCCGTCGCGACGAGGGCCAAACCTGCAACCGCGAGCAGACCGATGCGATGAAGCTGCGCCATCTGACGTTCCTTTGTGTGTTGTGCCCGGAGGGGTTGCCGGGGCCGCGCTGGCGCGGCCCTAGGGTCGCGTGCACCGCGGGCTCGACCCGAACGCTACCATACCGGGCTCGGCCGTCAACCGGGGAAGCCCCTGTCGCTCGACCTTGCGTCCGCGAACGCCTCGTGCGAGCCGCGACCGTGAGGGAGCGGAGGAGTAGAAGGCGGTGAGCGCGCGAGGACCGGCCGCGTACTCGTGCCCCACCCCCTGACGGTCGCGGCTCGCACGGGGCGTTCACAGTCACTCCCTAGACCCGTCCGGCCGGCGTCAGTTAGCGGACGCCAGGGCCGGCTCCTCGTCCAGCGGCTCGACGTCGACGGACACGCTGAGCCGGTGCCCGCGGCCGCCGACGATCACGCCCTTGACCGGGGCGATGTCGTCATAGTCCCGGGCCCACCCGACCGTGATGTGCCCGTCGGACGGGACGACCCCGTTCGTCGGGTCCAGGTCCAGCCACCCGAACCCGGGGACGAACGCGCTGAGCCAGGCGTGGGACGCGTCGCACCCGACGAGCCGGGGCCGGCCCGGGGGCGGGCGGGTGCGGAGGTACCCGCTGACGTACCGGGCGGCCAGCCCGAGCGACCGCAGGCACCCGATCGCCAGGTGGGCGACGTCCTGGCACACGCCCCGGCGGTGCTCCAGCACCTCTAATACCGGGGTGCCGACGTCCGTGGCGGACGAGTCGAACTTGAACTCGGTGTAGATCCGCCGGTTCAGGTCGAGCAGGGCGTCGAGCACCGGCCGGCCGGGCGGAAAGCTCGGGCGGGCGTAGTCGGCCAGCGCCGCGGCTCGGGGGACCTGGGGGGAGTCGAATGAGAACTGCCGGGCGTCGAGCAGGTCCGGGTCCGGCGGCGGGCCGCCGCGGCAGCAGGTGCCGAGCCGGTCGGCGACGTCCTCCCATGCCGGCCAGTCGAAGTCGGCCGGCGGGGCGAACGGCTTGACCTCCACCTCGCTCGTGCACTCGATCCGCAGTTGCCGGTGCGGCTCCTGAAGCCCGAGGAACATCGCGTGGTTGCCGAAGAAGTCGACCCGGTCCCGCCGGGCGGCCGGGGCGGGGGTCACGTCGATCTCGGTCGCCTCGCACGCCTGCCGGTCGGTCTCCCGCGGCCGCAGGTGGACCACGTTGTGGCACAGCGGCACCGGCTCGGCGTAACGGTACTCGGTGATGTGCTGGACGCGGTATCGCATGGTGGGCGGGGTACGTGGGGCTCGTGCCAACTCGGGATAAGAGCCGAGCCCGCCCCGAAGTGACACGGGCTTCCAGCCCGTGCGCGACACGTCGTCGCTTCGGAGTCGCCGGCTGCCCGTTGCCTTCGACGTTCAATCATCTAGCACGGGCTGGAAGCCCGTGTCACTGAAGGGCCCGTCTGGCACCCTGAGGAGCCGCGCCGCCGGCTATGTCCCCCGCCGCAGCGCCGCCGGCACGACGCCGGACAGCGTGCCCGGCGGGGCGGCGGTCGTTGTCGCGGCCGCGGGGGCGGGCGGGGCCAAGCCCAGCGCTTCCCGCAGATTCCCGCCGAGGATCTTGGCCAGGTCCCGCTCGGGCAGCCCGAGCTCGCGGAGGGTCCGCAGGCCGGTTAGCGTGTTCTCCTCCTTGTTGTACGGGAAGTCGAGCCCGAAGATCAGTTGGTCCGGGGTCGCTTGGGCGACGGCCTCGACGAGCCGGTCCCGCGGCATGTACCAGAACCGGCAGTAGTCGGGGGTGAACACGCTCGTCAGCCCGCCGTACACCATGCACCGCCGCCCGGGCACCGGCGGGAACGGGATGCGGTTGACGATGACGGCCAGCGCCTCGTTGAAGAAGCTGTACCCGCCCATGTGTTCGAGGCTGAACCGCAGGTCCGGGAACCGCTCGGCGACCTCGTCGAACTTGACCACCCGGTAGTCGGCCAGCCGGGCCGCGTGGACCCCGCTGTGGAACGTGACGAACAGCCCGAACTCCTGGGCCGCCGCGTACGCCTCCGTCGCCTCGGGGGCGAGGATGTCGAACTCCTGGACGTTCGGGTGCAGCTTGAGCCCGCGGAGGCCGAGGTCGCGGGCGTGCTTCACCTGGTCGCGGATCGGGCGGGGGTCGGCCTGGCCGCGGAAGTCGACCGTGCCGAACCCGTGCAGGCGGGGGCGGGCGGCGATCTCCTTGGCCAGCCAGTCGTTCGGCCGCAGGGCGAGCCCGGCCACCTGGGCGGCGAACGGGGCGAAGCAGACCTGCTCGGCGATGCCGCACGCGTCCATCAGCCGCAACAGCCGGTCGGCCGTCCCGTCCGGGTTGACCGCGGCCGGGAACACGTGGGCGTGGTTGGCGAAGACCTGGGTGGGCATCGGCGGAGGAAGTCCAACGGGGCGGCGCGGGCCGCGGTGGCCGGCGATGCCCGGGGGAAAGTGTATCCGTCGGAACCGCCTCCGCTACGAGCGGGAGCGCCCGATCCCCCCGCCCGACGATCAGACGCGCGCGGGCGACCTGCGGCGTTCTATCGGCCGCGGGGCGAAATGGCGACGGCCCGGAACAGGTTATTGGAGCCAAGCCCCCCAATCGGGAAAGTCTTTCCAAACTCCCCGCCGATGCGGTT
>JAQGHJ010000436.1 GCA_028288905.1 Phycisphaerales bacterium
GTCTCGGCCGCCAGCGTGTACGTCTGCCGCGGCGGCTGCTGGTCCGCGTCCCGCAGCACGACGCTGTACCGGACCTTCGTGTCGACCGTGTTCTGCGTGTCGGCCGACCGGTTCACGGTCCGGTTGAACACGTCCGCCCCCTCGCCCAGCGCCTTGTCGAGCCGCGGCAGGTCGTCCCGGCGGGCGACGAACTCCAACTCGCCCGTCACCACCCGGTCCCGGGTCAGCAGTTGCGACCGCAGCACCTGGGCGTCGGCCACCCGCAGCGCCTCCAGCACGACCGCGTACCGGGCGGTGGCCGACGGGGCGACGACCACCATCGCCTGCGACTCCCGGGCCGACAGCCCCCGCTCGTCGACCACCTCGACGCTGAACCCGACCTTCGACTCGACGTTCATCGGGCCGTCCGGCTGGCGGTTCGAGTTCCGGCTCACCAGCAGCCCGCCGGCCCGCAGCGCCGCCTCCACCCGGGCGGCCGCCTCCCGCGGGACGGCGAACGTCAGCGTCCCGCTCGGGTTCGCCTTGTCCTGCAGGTTCAGCACGGCCCCGACCGTCCGGGCCCCGGCCTCGCGGGCGGCGGCGGCGATCGCGGCGTGCGCCTCTTGAACGGTCCGCGTCGCGACGACGGCCGACACCGTCTCCCGCGGGGCCAGCTTGGCGTCGTCGAACAGCGCGACGCTCAGCCGGACCTTCGAATCGACCGTGTTCTCCGAGTCGGCCGACCGGGCGACGGTCCGGCTGACGAGCAGCCCGGCCTCGGTCAGCGCGGCGTCGATCGGGGCCCACTTCTCCCGGGTCACCTCGAATTCCAACGTCCCGTCGATGTTCGTCGGGTCCTGCTCGTTGAGGGCGGACGTGATCACCCGACCGCCGCCGGCCTTGGCCGCCTCCAGCAGCTTGGCGAAGGCGGCCGGCACGTTCCGGGCGGCGATCCGCAGCGTCGTCGCCTCCCGGGCCGGGATGTACGCCAGCGAGAACACCTGCACGGCGAAGCCGCGCTTCGCCTCGGTCGTGTTCTGGGCGTCGGGGTTGGTCGTCACCTCCAGCCGCATCACCTCGACCCCGGCCCGGACGGTGCCGAGCAGGACGTCGGCCTTGTCGGCCGGGGCCTCGAACGTGATCGTGCCGACCGTCTGGTCCGCCCGCGGGCGGTTGAGCTGGCTCGACACGACCCGCCCGCCGGCCGCCTTCACCTGGTCCCCGATTGCCCGGTAGGTCGCCTCGACGTCGGCGGCCGCCAGGTTCAGCGACGTGCTCTGGCGGGGGGCGACGTTCGCGAGGTTGTACAGGCTGATCTGGAACCGCGTCTCCCGCCGCTCGACCCGCAGCCCGGGGACGATCGGGCCGGTCCCGCCCTGCGTGGTCGTCTTGCGCGTGACGTCCAGCCGGGCAACCTTGCCGAGCTGCTTGAGCCGGTCGATCACCGGCCCAGCCGCGTCGGGCAGCACGTCGGCCACGATCGTGGCCGTGAACTGCCCGCCGTCGAGCTTCTTCAGGTCGCTGTCCACGACCCTTCCTTTGGCGTGGGCGATGGCGGCGAGCGCGTCGGCGCGGGCCTTCTCCACGTCTTCGCACTCAACGCCCGCGGCCACCGTTTCGGTCTCGGCCGCGGACGTCGGGGTGCGGACGTCCCGCTCCATCAGCTCGACGACGAGCGTCGACAGCGACACCTGGGCGTTGAGGTACCGGATCTCCCCCTCCAGCACCTCCAGCTTCTCCCGCCAAATCCCGAGCTCTTTTTCGGCGGCCAGCAGATCCTTGACCGCCCCGCCGGACTTGATGATCTCCAGCAGCCGGGACTCCATGAGCCGGGCCGCCCGGAGCTGGCTCTCGGTGTCGGTGTACTTCTTGGTGACGTCCTCGGCGGTGATCTTCTGGCTCTTGAGGTCCCCGAGCCCGCGGAGCTTGAGCACGAGCGTGTCGAGCCGGTCCGGCGGGCAGCGGACGGTGACGCTCCCTCGGACCCGGCCGTTCGGCAGCTTGTCCGAGTCGGTCGTGGAGATGAACCCGCCCTCCTCCCCGGCGATCTTCCCGACCTGCGCCGCGGCGCTGTCGAAGCTGTCGACCTCGAACGTGACCTGCCCGTTCCGGATGATCTTGCGGACGAGCGGGGCCGGGGCCTGCGGCGGGGCCGCTGGTTCGGCGACCGCCGGCGGGGGCTTCGGTCCGTCGGCCGGCCGCTTCTCCGCTTCGAGCTGGTTCGACTGTTGCTGGCCGCCCTTCTGCTGCCGGGCCTCCTCCTGCCGCAGCGGCTGCTCCACCTGCTGGACGACCTGCTGCATCTTCTGCACTTGCTGGATCTGTTGCTGCATCTGTTGTGGCCGCGCCGGCTGGCCGGCCTGCGCCGCCTGGCCGAGCCTCTCCTCCGCCAGGGCGCGGGGGACATCGGCTGGGGCCCGCTGCACGTCCTTCAGGCCCTTGCCCTCGGATGCCACCTCCGACTTTCCCTTCTGCGCGGCGTCGAGGCCGAACGACGTCGCGTCCTTCGCCCGGCCGTCGTCCGGCCGCCCCAGGGCCTCGGCCGGTTTGAACGCCCGCCCGAGCACGACCGGCGGGGCCTCCATCAGCTTCTCCGCCCCCCGCCGGCCAAAGGAGTCGGCCCGGGCGGCGGTGCCGAGGGACAGCGATTTGCTCGCCTCGGCCGCGGTCTGGACGCTAAGGGCCGGCTCGTCGCGCAGGCTCGCCGTGTTGCTTACCGGCGCCCCGCCGACCGGGCCGTTGACCGCCACCCCGCCCGACAGTGCCGGCCGGCCCGGCGCCGAACTGCCGCCGCCGCCCCCGAACCCGCCCGCCGAGGGCCCGGCCGACGCTCCCCGGTCCCGCACGGCCGCGAGCTTGTCCCCGGCCAACGCCGGCAGCGAGGACTGCGGGGCCGAGTTCTTCCCCCCGGCCACCCGCTCGAGCGTGCGGCGGGCGACCTGCTCGGGCTCCGCCCCGGTCGGGGCGGTTTGGCCGGCCGGGGCGGCGAAGAACTCCGTCGCGACCTCCTTCTTGCCCGACGCCGACAGGCCGCGCAACTTCACGAGATCGTCCTTCCCGTCCTCCAGAGCATCGAAATCGACCAGTCCGGACTCGGCAGACCGCCGGCCGCGGTTGACGGCCGCGCCCGCCTCGTCGGCGGCCGTGCCCTTTCCGCCCACCGAGCCCGAACCCGGGGCGGTAACGGGAGCGGTCCCGTCGCCGGGCTTGCGGTCGCCGGCAGCGGCGAGGGTGGAGTTGGCGTCGTAGAAGTAGGTCGCGACCGCCCCCGGCTTCCCCTGCGGGGCCGGCAGGCTCCACCGTTCGCCGCCCTCACCCCAGCCGGCCCCCGCGGCGGCGGCCTGTTTGATGGACGGCAGCGCGGGGTCGGACGCGGCCGGGAATCCCATCAAACGCCCCTCGCCTCCGCCCCCGCCGGCTCCGGGGCGGGTGGCGGGGGAAGGGCCGCGGTAGGCCGTCGCGTCCCGCTCGCCGCCGCCCGCCGCCGCCTGGCTTCCCGGGCCGTCGATCGCGACGGTCATCCCGTACCCGACGCTCCCGACGACGATGGCGGCCGCCGCCCCGACCGCCACCCGGCGGACGAGCGGGTGGACGAGCGGGCGGTCCCACCACCCCCGCACGGCCGACCCCATCCCCCTCCGCCCGCCCCGGCGGCCGAGCCGCGGGCGGAGGGCGGCCGTCAGCCGGTCCTCGTACCCGGCCGGCGGGCGGGCGGGGGCCAGGGCGGCCGC
>JAQGHJ010000439.1 GCA_028288905.1 Phycisphaerales bacterium
CGCCGTTCACCTCGAGGAGCATCTCGACGACGCTCGGGCGGAAGCCGCAGTTGGCGAACAGCGCCTTGGCCGGCTCGTTCGTCGCCAGCACGTCCATCCGCACCTGTTTGGCACCGAGGGCAGCGAATCGTTCGACCGCCTGCATGACGAGCTGCCGGCCGACGCCCTCGTGACGGTACGCCTCGTCCACCCACAGGTCGTGGACCCAACCGTACTCCGTCAGCACGTAGATCGGGACCTCCTTCTCGATCGTGCCGATCAGGAACCCGACCACCCGCGGCGGCTCGCCGGCTCGGGCGGCGTCGGCGACCAGGAACACGGCGCGGGCGTCGGTCGTGTTTCGCTGGAGCCACCCGCGGTACATCGTGCCGGGGTCAGCCCGGAACGTGTACTTCTGCGGGTCTGCCCGTTGGTGGTGCGCCTCGACCTTGGAGACGAGCGGGAGGACAGCCGGCACGTCGGCCGCGGTGGCGGGTCGGATCGTCATGGCGATCGGACGGTAGGGGTGAAGGGCGATGCGGGCAACTCGTCGCGAACCGGTGCAACGGCGAGGGGCGGGCAGGCCCGGACCGTCATCCCCGGAGGAGCGGGCCGGCGAGCCGGGCGAACTCGGCCCCGACGAGTTGCTCTTCGGACAACACCTCATCGGCCCCCCGCCGTGCCGCCTCGATCGCGGTCGACACCCGGCGGCACCGAGCGAGGATGCGGACCGCCGGGTTCAGCCGGCGGGCCAGCTCGACCGCCCTCAATACCGCCACGTCGTCCGGGACGGCCAGCGCGAGCAGCGTGGCCCGGTCGATGCCGGCCGCCAGAAGGGCCGTCTCGGTCGCGATGTCCCCGTGGACGATGTTCAGGCCGCCCTTGACCGTCCGGGCGACCGTCAGCGGGTTCAACTCGACGACCACGAACGGGACGCCCCGCGCCGTCAGCAGGTTGACGACCTCCCGGCCCGGGATGCCGAACCCGGCCACGATCGCGAACGGCGGCCGGGAGGAAGTCGGGCTGGGATCGGACACGGCACCTCCCTTCGGTCGGAACGCTGGACGGGGAACGATGAACACGGGATGCGATGCGATCGTCGGCGACAGGTGCGCGGCGAACCTCTACGGTTCGGCGTTCATCGTCCCCCGTTCAGCGTTTCCCCCGCCTTCTCCTCACCGGTCCGTCTCGCCCATCACGATGTCGATCGACCCGATGATGGCCGGCACGTCGGCCAGCAGGACGCCGCGGCACAGCTCACCGAGGCAGGCGAGGTTGACGAAGCTGGGGCCGCGGATCTTCACCCGGTACGGGATCGTGCCGCCCTGGCTCTCGATGAAGAACCCGAGGTGCCCGCGGGGGTTCTCGAACTCCTCGTACACCTCGCCGGGCGGCACCTTCATCGCCTTGGGCAGCTTGGCCCGGTAGGGACCGGCCGGCACCTGCGCGGCGCACTGGCGGAGGATGCGGCAGCACTGCCTCATCTCCTGCATCTTCACCCAATACCGGTCCCAGCAGTCACCGAGCGTGCCGGCTCGGCCGTCGCCGACGCACACGTCGAACTCCAGCCGGTCGTACACGCTGTACGGCCGGTCCCGCCGCAGGTCGAGCGGGATGCCGCTGCCGCGGATCATCGGCCCGCTCAGGGCGTACCCGACGGCCAGCTCCTTCGACACGACTCCGACGTTGGCCGTCCGGCGGACGAAGATGTGGTTGCGGGTGAGGAGCGCGTCGTACTCGTCGATCTTCGGCTCGAAGTAGTCGAGGAACTCCAGCAGCTTGTCGAGGAAGTCCGGCGGCAGGTCCCAGTGGACGCCGCCGACGTTGATGTACGACAGCGTGAGCCTCGCACCGCACATCTGCTCGAACAGGTCCAGCACGTACTCCCGCTCGCGGAACGCGTACAGGAACGGGGTGAACGCCCCGAGGTCGATGCCGTACGTCCCGAAGCTGACGAGGTGGGACGCGATCCGGTTCAACTCAACCGCGATCACCCGAATGAACTCCGCCCGTTCCGGCACCTCGATGTTCGCGAGCTTCTCCACCGCCATCGACCAGGCGTGGTTGTTGTTCATGGCCGACAAATAGTCCAGCCGGTCGGTGTACGGCATGTACTGGTAGTACGCGAGGTTCTCGCCGATTTTCTCCTTGCAGCGGTGCAGGTACCCCAGGTGCGGGACGGCCTCTAAAACCTCCTCGCCGTCCGTTCGCAGGACGACCCGCAGCACGCCGTGGGTGGACGGGTGCTGCGGGCCCATGTTGACGAGCATCTCCTCGTGCCCGACGTCCAGCCTGGCGTCGGAGCCGCCGGGGAGGAGGTCGTAGCCGAGGGTGCGGATGGCGGGGTCGGAGGGCATCAACGGGTGGGGAAGACTCGTACTTCGGGCTGGAGATAAACCCGGGAACGACAAGGTTCAGAAGTGGCAGATGGCGGCGCTTGTAGCGGCTGGCAGAGCGGAATGCCCTGCCCGCGGGTGTGATCCGCGGGCCGTCTTGTTCGTGTCGCAAGCGAACGGATACCATCGGCGGCAAGGAGCACGCCATGCCGTTGCGCGACCATTTCCACCCACCGTTGTCCGAGCGCGCCTCGTGGGAAGAGGTCCACGGGGGCTGGCCGATGGTCATCGTGCAGCACTTAGGTCGGACCCTGCCGGACCGATATGTCGCCGCGCCGCGCGTGCATTTGGGTGCCCAGTGGGAGGTCGATATCGCGACGCTGGACCGGGACGTCGGCGGCCCGATCGACCGCCGCCCTGAGGATGCCGGCGGCGTGGCGACGGCCTGGGCGCCGGCCGCGCCCACGCTGGCCGTGGAAACCGAACTGGCCGACCAAGACGAGTACGAGGTGCGCGTGTACGACGCCCGGCACGGCCGGCGGCTGGTCGCCGCGGTGGAACTCGTCAGTCCCTCGAACAAAGATCGACCCGAAGCCCGGGCGCAGTTCGTGGCCAAATGCGCCGCGCTGCTCCGCCGCCAAGTGTCCGTTGTGGTGGTCGATGTGGTGACGGCCCGCGCCGCGAACCTTTACGCGGAACTGTTGGAACTGATCGGCGAGCGCGACCCGGCCCTAGGGGCCGACCCGCCGCCCACCTACGCGACCGCCTGTCGTTGGCACCCGCGCGGGGTGAGCCGGTGGCTGGAAGTGTGGGGCGGCGGGCTCGTGGTCGGTCGCCCGCTGCCGGTGCTACCGCTTTGGCTGACCGACGAGTTCGCCGTCCCGCTCGACCTGGAGGCGAGCTACGAGCAGACCTGCAGGGACCTTCGGATCCGGTGACGGCCCGGGCGGCCGACCTAGTCAGCTCCGCCT
>JAQGHJ010000455.1 GCA_028288905.1 Phycisphaerales bacterium
CACGCCGCTGCGGCTGCCGGGGGCGGTCGCGCCGGTGTTCGAGGACTGGCTCGAACGCCACTACCCGGACCGGAAGCAGAAGGTGCTGAACCGCGTGCGGGCGGAGCGGGGCGGGAAGCTGAACGACCCGAACTTCGGCTCCCGGTTCCGGGCCGGCGGGGTAATGGCCGAGCAGACCCACGACCTGTTCCGGCTCGCCGCCCGACGGGCGGGGGTGGACGGGCCGTTCCCGGAATTGAGCGTGGCCGGGTTCCGGCGGCCGGCGGGGCCACAGTTGTCGCTGTTCGAGTGAGGGCGGCAGCGATGCAGCCGCAGGGCAGGTCAAGGCTCCGCCCGACGGTCCTTCACGGATTGCAGGCGTTGGACGAACGCGGCGTGCTCGGGCGACGCGAGCCCTGCCTGCGCCGCCCGCACCAGCCCGGCCGCGTCGCCCGCTACGAGCGCGGCCGCGTCGAGCCACAGGCCCGGGAGGGCTCGGCTGCGGATCACCCCGTCCGGGTCGGTCGGGATCGGGACGAACGCTTGCCCGGCCGACGCGAACCAGTCGATCGCCCCGTCGTACGTCCGCCACACGATGTACTCGCGAACGCCGTACGCCTGGTACAGGTCCAGCTTGTCGTGCAGGTCGTGGCCCGCGCTCGACGCGGCGACCTCGGCGACGAGTTCGGGGCCGGTCGTGATGTACCCGCCGGCGTCCCGGGCGGCCTGGCCGCCGCACTCCGGGAGGACCCGGAGATATCCGTCGGGCTGGGGACGGCTGCGGCGGTCGAGCCGCAACGTCCCTTCCAAGCCACCGACCACGCCGGGCGTGAACAGCCGGTACATTCCGAGCCATGCCCCCATGTCGAAATGCGGGGCCGCGTGCATGTCGTCGGAGACCGGCGGCGGCATGTAGACCACTCCGTTGATCAGCTCGGCCTTCCGTAGGTCGGGCGTCGCGTCGTACCGTCGCTCGAACTCGTCGGCCGTGAGCCGGTCGCCGCTCTGCAACGGCGGCACCCGAGCCGCGGCCGGCGGCGCGGGCGTGGGTCGGGCGGAAGAAGCGGCCGCTGGGGTCATGGTGCCTCCACAGTCGGATCATACCCTGCAGCCGTCGGCCGCGGTGGCGTAGCCCGCCGCGAGGCGGCGGCGCGGACGGACGTCGCCGCCCGGCCGCGCCAATTCGCCTCACGACAGCAGCATCTCCAGGTCGTCCCGGCTCAGCCCGCGGATCAGCGAGTTGTCCGCGTTGATGATCGCGTCGGCCAGCTCCCGCTTGCTCTGCTGGAGCTGGATCACCTTCTCCTCAACCGTGTCCTTGGCGATCAGCCGGTACGCGAACACCCGACGGGTCTGCCCGATCCGGTGGGCCCGGTCGATCGCCTGGGCCTCGACGGCCGGGTTCCACCACGGGTCCAGGAGGAACACGTACTCGGCCGCGGTCAGGTTCAGCCCGACGCCGCCGGCCTTGAGGCTGATCAGGAACAGCTTGCAATCCGGGTCCGTCTGGAAGCGGTTGACCCGGGCCTGGCGGTCCTTCGTCCTGCCGTCGAGGTACTCGTACGTCATGTTCAGCGCCTCGACCCGCAGCTTCACGATCGCCAGCAGGCTCGTGAATTGCGAGAACACCAGCACCTTCCGTCCCTCGGCCACCACCTCGGCGATGTGGTCCATCAGCGCCTCGAGCTTGGCGCTGGGCTCCCTCGCCCGCTTCGGGTCGATCAGCCCCGGGTGGCAGGCGGCCTGCCGAAGCCGCAGCAGCGCCTCCAGCACCATGATCTTCGCCTTGTTCATCCCCTCCTTGGCCACGCGGTCGAGGAGGCTGGTGCGGTAGTGGTCGCGGAGCTCGTCGTACAGCTTCCGCTGGTCGCGCTCGAGCTCGCAGATGATGGTCTGCTCCATCTTGGCCGGCAGGTCCTGGGCCACCTGCTCCTTCGTCCGGCGGAGGACGAACGGGCGGAGACTGCGGCTCAGCAGCTCGCGGGCGGTCGCGTCCCGGCTGGCGGCGTCGGCCGACAGGTCGCGGAACACGCCGACGCTGCCCATCATGCCGGGGTTCAGGAAGTCGAACAGGCTCCAGAGCTCGCCGAGGTGGTTCTGCACCGGCGTGCCGCTCAGGGCCAGTCGGTGGTCCGCCCGCACGAGCCGCGCCGCCTTGGCCGACTCGCTGGCGGCGTTCTTGATCGCCTGGGCCTCGTCGAGGATCGCGTAGTCGAACCGCACGTCCTTGAAGTACGACATGTCCCGCCGGAGGGTGCCGTACGTCGTGACGATCAGGTCGTAGTCCTCGAAGTGGTCGGCCGACCGCACCCGGTCGACGGCCGTGTGGTCCAGCACGCGGATGCCCGGCGAGAACTTGGCGGCCTCGGCCTTCCAGTTGAACACGAGCGACCGTGGGGCCACCACCAGCGACGGCCCCGCCGGCGGGCGGCGGCCGGCCAGCCCGTTCGCGCTGCCGTTGCCGTTCTCGCCTGCCGGCGCGGCGTCGTTGGCTGTCGCCGCAGCCTCTCGTTCCCTACGTCTTGCTTCGAGCAGGGCGAGAACCTGAACCGTTTTG
>JAQGHJ010000468.1 GCA_028288905.1 Phycisphaerales bacterium
TCGGCCGCCAGCCGGGTCATCTCGACGAGCGACCAACTCGTCACCGAGCTGCTGAACAGCACCCGGTAGGAGTAGACGGTAGGCGGTAGGCGGCAAGCGGAGGTAGGAGCGCGACGAGGTGATCCTGTCGGGCAACCGCCTGCCGCTGAAGGCAGGCGGGGGCTTCGTCCGATAAACCTTTTGTACCGCCTATTGCCTACCGCTTACCGCCTACTCTTCCCATGATCCACCTCACCCGTCTGAACGGCGAACGGTTCGTAATGAACGCCGACAAGATCCGCGTCGTCGAGAGCACGCCGGACACGCTCGTGTCTTGCGATGGCGGGGACAAGGTGATGGTCCGGGAATCGCTTCAGGAGGTGATGCGCCGGGCAATTGATTACGCCCGGATCATCCGCCGGCCGATCACGGACTGACCACACGGCCCGCCGGCGGTCCCGGCCGTTCCTGCCCGCTTGCCAACGCGGGTTCCCCGTCCCGCCCGCGATCCCTCGCCGGACGTCCCGGTCGATCCCCTAAGTCCCCGCCGACCTTGGCCGATACGAGGACGGACGACCGTTCGAACGTCGTCGCCGCTCAGCGGCGGCGGCGGCCGGTGCCGTCCTTGTTCCACCGTTCTGGACCAGGATCGCCATGTCCGACAAGCCCGCCGAAAAGAAGCCCGACGACAAGGGCCACGCCGACGGCAAGGACGGCAAGAAGGACGCGGCCAAGGGCGGCGGGCTGCTGACAAAGCTCCCGGTGCTGATGGGCCTCGTCATGGTGCTCGAGGCCGGCGTGCTGTTCGCCGGGTTCAAGTTCCTCGGCGGCGGCCCGAAGGCGGCGGCCGCCGCGGACGCCGAGGCGGCCGACGAGCACGGCGGCGGCGAGGAGAAGCCCGCCGACGCCCACGGCGGCGGGGACGCGCATGGCGGGGGCGATGCCCACGGCGGCGGGGGTGACGCCCACGGGGCCGCCCCGAAAGACGCTAAGCCCAAGGGCGGGAAGAAGAAGACCGTCGAGGTGCAGGTGCTGGAGTTCCGGGCGACGAACAAGGTGTCCGGCCGCACGCTGCTGTTCGACCTGGCCATGGTCGTGCGCGTCCGCGGCGACAAGGAGGAGCTGGCCAAAGGGAAGATCGCCGACAACAAGGCCTTGATCGGCGACCGCGTCCGGACGATCATCGCCCAGAGCGATCCGGAAAAGCTGGCCGGCGGGTCGGAACCGGGGCTCGAGACGCTCCGCCGGCAGGTGAAGTACCAGCTCGACGAGATCCTCGGAGACGGGCTCGTGGACGAGGTTCTGGTCCCGCGGTGCATCCCGTTCCGCGCGGACTTCTGACCGAGCGCCGCCCGCCCGCCGAACGATTGTCCGAACCGGCCCCGGCCGCCTGGCGTACCAACGCCGCCGACCGCCAGGGGCCTGCCCGGGTCGCGCCCGCCGCTCACGGATGAGCCGCGGATCGGTCGCCAAGGACGGTGTCACATGGCCGACGCGGCTCCCTCCGAGGGTCTGCTCGACTCTTCCGCCATCGATGAACTTTTGAAGCAGGCGGCGTCCTTCGCGGACCCCGCCGGCGCCGTCCCCTCCGACCCTCCCGGATCGGGCGGCACCGATGCCCCCATCGACCTGCCCGCCGGCGGGGGTGGTGGCGGCGCGCTGCCAGACCAAGATTCGATCGAAGAGCTGCTCCGCCAAGCGACGTTCGACGACCCGGCCGCCGTCGCCGCGGCCGGCGGCGGCGGCGGCGTCTCGCCGGGAAGTGCCGTCGTCGCGGCCGACCCGTTCGCCCTCCCGAACTTCAACCAAGTGATCCGCGACGCCCAGGCGTCGAGCATCGACCTGCTCCGCGACGTCGACCTGAACGTCAAGATCGAGCTGGGTCGGTCCCGCATGCTCGTTGAGGACGTGCTGCGGCTGGCCGAGGGGTCGGTCGTCGAGCTCGACAAGCTGGCCGGCGACCCGGTCGACGTGTTCGTGAACGACCGGCTCGTCGCCCGCGGCGAGGTGCTCGTGCTGAACGACAACTTCTGCGTCCGCGTGAACGAGATCGTCGCCTCCTCGAAGGACGAAGGGCTCTGATGCGCGCGCCGCCGACCCCGCCAACCGACGCCGCCGCCCGTCCCGCCCACACCCGGCGCTTGGCAGGGGTGGCCACGCTCCTGCTGACGGCAACCGCGGTGCTCGCGGCGGCGTCGGCCGCTACCTTCGCCCAAGCGACCGGGCCCGGTGGCGTCGCGGCCAACAGCGGACCGCCCGCAGGGGCGATGGTGGCCGACCCGCCGGCGACGCAGCACGCCGGTACGGCGCCGTCGACGTCGCCCGCCGCCGCGTCAGTGACGCCGGCAGGAAATCCGTCGGCGATGTCGGCGGACGAATTGAACGCCCTCCCGCTCCGCCGGCCGGCCGCCGGCGACCCCGGACCCGGCGCGAGCGGCGGAAGTGGCGGTGGCGGACCGCCGGCCAAGTCGACCCCGGGCAGCCCGTCGCAGGACGCGGCCCGCGTCGGCCTGGCGCTCGTGGCGGTGATCGGGCTGATCCTGTTGCTGCGGTGGTGCAGCCGCCGCGTGTTCGCCCTGCCGGGCGCCGGGTCCGCCGGGCAGCTCATGCAGGTCGTCGCCCGCACCCCGCTCGCCCCGCGGCAGCAGCTCATGCTGGTGCGGGTCGGGCGGCGGCTGATGGTGATTGGTGACAGCGGCGGCCGGCTGTCCGGACTCGGACACATCGAAGACCCCGACGAAGTCGCGGCGCTGCTCGGTCGGGCCCAATCGTCGTCCACCGCCGCCATCACGCGGGCCGGGGCCGCCCCGTTCGCCGCCGTCCTCAAACGCCTCGGCGTCGGCTCGGGAACCCGTGACAGCCGTTCGCCCGAGGACTTGGACGACGCAGACCTCGACACCCGCCGGACGGAACGGACTGGCCTGTTCGGCACCCTCGACCAACTCACCTCCGACGACTCCGATTCCCGCGGCGTGGCCGCGGGGGATACGGCGCCTCACGGCTCTCGCCCGTCGTCGCGTTTCGCAGAACAAGAGCTGGCCGACGAGGACATCGACGGGTCCGACCGCCAGCCGTCGCCGCGCAACAGCGGGGAACCCGACGAGGAAGCGGCCAAGGCGGCTGTCGAAGCGGCGCGGCACGACATCCAATCGTTGCGAGCCCGGCTTCGGGAAATGACGGAGCGACTCACGGAACGCCCAGCGAACGACAGCCGAGCGGCCGACGGCAGCGGCAGGGACGACGGGGAGCCGACAGTAAATTCCGGACTTGGATGAAGTGCCATCGGCGCGGGGCTAAGCCGGCGCCGTTCACCTGGTCGGGCGGATGCGGCGGTCGCTCAACGCGGCGTGCCGCCACGCCGAGGCCGGGTCGGGGCCGGCCCTCAACACATCGATCGCGTAGGGGACGAGACACAATGAGAACGGCCGCCCAACCCAACCGCGCGACCCACGCGAACCAAGCCCTGTTCGCCGTGCTAGCGGCCGTGGTCCTGCTATCGGCCGTCCGGCCCGCGGCCGCCCAACAAACGCCGGGG
>JAQGHJ010000051.1 GCA_028288905.1 Phycisphaerales bacterium
CACCGCCGCCATCGTCGTCGCCCGCCCCGTCGTCCGCCGCCGGGAACCCGTCTGGCGCGAACAGGTCGTCCAGCCCGAGCGGCCCGCCCGGCAGCGGCAGGCCGCCGCCGCCGCTGCCGGCCCCGGTCCCGCCCTTTTCCCGGGCCCGCAGCAGGAGCCGGCACAGGCTCGCCATCTGCCCGGTCAGCCGGACCTCGGCCGCCAGCAGTTGCTGCATCCGGCCCGGGGCCCCGCCGGCCACGAAGTCGTCGGCCAGCATCCGGGCGCCCCGCGGCGGGTCGAAGTCCCCGGCCCCGGCCAGCCCGGCGTCCGGGTCGGCCAGCCGGTTCCGGGCCCGCTCGGCCCGGACGAGGTGGTCGAACGCCATCGTCTCCTCCGCCCGGGCCAGCCGCCGCAGCTTCCACGCGACGGCCACCACCCGCGCCGCCAGCGCCCGCTCGACCGCCCCGCCCCCGCCGTAGTCGAGCTCGAACTCGGTCGCCAGCGCCGCCAGCTCGGCCGCCGGCTCCCCCGGCAAGATCGACGCCTCGGCCCACAGCCCGTGCCGGACGGCGTTGAGGCTCGCCCGCCGCTTGCCGGCGGCCGTGCGGGGCCCGGTGCTGCGGGCCGCGTTCGCCCGGTTCGCCGCCCGCTTCCGGTCCGACACGCCGGCGGGTTTGGCTTCCCGGCGCGACGACCCCGCACCCCCCGACTCCGCCGACGAGGGCGTCGATGACGGCAATGACGATGGCGGTAAAGACGATGACGACGACGATCGGTCCGACGCGATCATGGCAAGCCCCTCCCGCGCCGGCCGCCGGGACCGGCGACCGCACGCAGCCCTAATTTTAACCAAACCGCAAGAAAAGCGGCCGAGAATCGGCCGCCCGACGGGCAAGCGGGCGACCGCGAGGGATACCGATCGCCGCCCGCGGGCCTGCGGCCCTCCGACGGCTGGTCCCTCCCGGCGTCGAGACCGCCACCCCCACCGACCCGTCCGAAATGAACCCCCAAAAGATAGCCCAAACAAAACACGAGCGAAAAGTCAGATATTGCCACTGCTGTTCGCCGAACTTAGGCTCGCGGCCCCGCCGCGAGCCTAAACCGAATCTCGCCCCGGGCGTTATCCCGCGCTCGCGCAATTGAATGATAGTTATCCCACCCAGACAACCATGACGAGCCGACAGCGTTTTCTCGAACACTACGGCCCGGCGCTCCGCTGGCTTCCCACGGAGGATGCGGCAGCGGCGTACCGGGACGCGTCGCGCTACGATCGCCGAGACCGCTACGGGCTCTCACCCGAGGCGGTGACGGATATTCTTCGGGATCAGGTCCGCGACAACGACTTCGAGGCGCTCCGCACTTGGATGGCCGATGCGACGGGCGGAGTCGGCGACGTGCTCATCGTCTTCGGGGCGGAGGACATCTGCCGGACGACGGCGGCATTTCTGGTCGCGGAGTGGGAGAACCTCCTGTCCCGGAACGATGCGATCGTCCTGTCGGTCGATTCGGACTGGGTGATGTTTTGCAGCCATAAGGACGAGTTCGAGGTCGGTCGGCGAGTCCCGGCAAGGGCGGGATAACACGCCGCTGCACTGGACCGCGGCCGCGGGGCGTTTACTGTGGTTCGGATGACGGGGAGGTGCTGTGCCAAGTTCTCGCTGAGATGGGATCGGCGGCGAAAGGTGCGGTTCCGGTGCTGAAGCGGGTGGAGTCGCACACTCGATTCCCCGTCCCCCGATCGGCCGCCACCGAGGCACTGAGGGCGTTGGGATAACAGCCGCGGCCGCCGGATGACCAGCCGTTGCAGGGGACCGGGCGGGCGTCGCAGTCCTCGTGATTCGAAGAGTTGATCGGTGCCCGCCCGGCCGCTAAACGCCGGTCCGCAATGCGGCATCGGCACGGGACCAGATGAAGCGACGACTCGCAAGTGTTGCGGCCGCGATACTGGCGCTCGTTGGCGCGGCAGCGACTTTCGTCTGGGCGCGTAGCTACTACGCCGCAGATACGATCGAATTCGGCGGTCGTAAGACAAGCGTGACGCTGACGTGCTCGCGGGGGCTTTGGAATCTCCACCGCACGACGATTCTCAAGCCCTCGGCGTCCAATGAGCCAAGCGGTCTGGCGCATTCAGTCGAGCGTCCGCCGCCCGAGTTGGAGGTTCCCGCCGTTCCGCCGTTGAACTTTCTGGAACGGCGCGGCTTCAGCTACACCGGGGCGGACGTGTGGGAAACCTGGCTACAGATCGTGACGTGGCCCGCGTGGCTACCCGTGGTGGAGTGCGCGCCCCTTCCGATGCTCTGGGTTGCCACGCGCCACCGAACTCGTCAGCGCAAGCGCGCCGGCCGCTGCCGGCGTTGCGGCTACGATCTTCGTGAGAGTAAGGAGCGATGCCCGGAGTGTGGCACGGCGACGGTCGATCAACCTCAACCTTCGGCCGTCGGAGATGTCGCATAGCGGCCTTTCGTTGGAGACCGAGCGTCCTCTCGGCAGCAGGGGTGCCCGGCGGATGGTGGCTCATCACCAGACGCGCGAGGGGCGATCCGGCGGAACCGCTCTCGGTAGAATGAACGCAGGGTCGGCACCGGGGCGGCCATTGAACGTCGGCCCGTCATCCGGCTATGCCCTTCGAGCAGGACACGATGTTCGACATTCGCTACGCACGCTTCGTGCAGTCATTGCCGATGGTCTGCCCACCCGTCGCCCCGACGATCGTCGGTATTACATCCCTCGCGGTCATATATGCGTTTGGCGTGGCCTGGCCCGCGCTTATTTTGGGAATGGTGCTGCTCGCGCTCGTGCCTCAGTGGGATTCGTGCGTCTTCCGGCTGATGGATTTCACGACATGCGCTTTACTCCTTCTCACCGGCCTCTTGAGCTTCTTGAGATTGGCAGCCGGATAACCAAACCCTCCGGCGGACCAGACCCGCGTCGCGCCTCTTGGTAAAATCAGCATCGACCAGTGCTGTGCCGGCCGTCGATGCTGGCCTGTTGGGCGCTTCTTCCCTCCACCGCCATGGCCGTTGTCGAGACGAAGCGTCTGGTATTGAGGGAACTGGTGCCCGCCGACGGCCGCCGGATGTTCGACCTCTACAGCGACCCGCAAACGATGGCCTTCATGGGGCCGCCGCCCCGTTCGGTTCAGGAGGAAAGCGAGAACATCGCCAGGCACGCGGAGCGCTACTACCGCCGACAGGGGTACGGCTTGTGGGCCGTCGTCGCAAAGGGTTCCGACGAGATCATCGGGCGGTGCGGCCTGCTCCGGTTTGAGCTCCGGTCGGAGCCGCAAACGGAGATCAGCTACCTGCTCGCTCGCCAAAGTTGGGGGAACGGCTACGCGACGGAGGCCGCCGGCGGGGTGCTGGGGTTCGCGTTCGGCACCCTGAAGCTCGACCGCCTGTTCGCACTCATCCATCCCGGCAACCGCCCCTCCGTCCGCGTGGCCGAACGTCTCGCGTTCGGCAGTGCCGGAGTGGTCGAGTACAAGCAATTCGGGTGGGTGGAGCTTTATCGTCGGGACCGCACCGCGGCGGACGCGTAGCGACGCGCGGCGACGCACCGGCCCCGCGTCGCCCGTCACGGCCCCGCGTCGCCCGTCACGGCGGACCGAGTGGGCTCAGCACGGTGGGTGGGCCCCCGTGGGTCGAAGGCATGTCCGGGTGCCCGCCCGGCCCGCGAAGGTCGATCCGTTATGCGGCCCACCCTACCCGCTCCCAACGAGTTCGAACTGGCGATCCTCCGGCGCCTCGCGTCGAAGCTGCCGGCGCTGTCGGCCGTCGTCCCGAAGCTCCGCGTCGTCAGCCGCCGATACACGCCGTGCGGCAGCTACACCCGTCTCGACTGCCGGGACGTGGTCGCCGGAGCCGGCGAGCCGATCGGGCTGTCGGAGGCGATCACCATGCCCGGCGTGGCGTACGGCATGGACGGCGTCCTGTTCTTCAAGGACAGCCGGCCGGACTGTCTGGAAATCGTGACGTTCGGCGGGGAACCTTGGGACGGCCACCACGACGGCTTCTCGATCCCGCCGGCCGCGTAGCATCGGTTCGTCATCCGCCGAGGGCTCGCGATCGGTCGACCGACCCGGTCTCGGACATCTCCTGAGGGCCCGAATGGAATCGCAACCCACCCCGTTCCGAACGTCCCGCGAGATCCCCGCGTCGCCGGAGCAGGTGTTCGCGGCGATCAGCGACCCGCAACGGCTGGCCCGCTGGTGGGGCCCGGCCGGGTTCACCAACACGTTCGGCACCTGCGAGTTCGCGCCGGGCGGGCGGTGGTCGTTCGTCATGCACGGCCCGGACGGCAAGAGCTACCCGAACGAGAACGTGTTCGCCGAGATCGACCCGCCGACGAAGGTGGTCGTGCGGCACGCGTCGGAGCCGAGGTTCCTGCTGACGGTCACGCTCGCGTCGTCGGCCGGCGGGACGACCGTGTCGTGGGCCCAGGCGTTCGACGACGCCGAGACCGCGCGGCGGATCGAGCACATCGTCGTCCCCGCCAACGACCAGAACCTCGACCGGCTGTCGGCCGAGGAGATGCGCGAGCCGGGCGGCGGCTGACCCGCCCGCGCCGCCGCCGCCGGCGCCTGGCCCGTGCGGACCCGGACGTC
>JAQGHJ010000519.1 GCA_028288905.1 Phycisphaerales bacterium
ACGAGGGCGTAATCGTTCGGGAGGCGGACGAGGAAGTGCGTGTGGACTTTGCCGACCGCGACGGTCAGGACGTGCGGGTGGCGCATTAACCGCAGGGCATCGAGGATTGCCCGTCCGACCGTAGGACGAACCTCAATGGGGAGGGTCACCTCCGGACCCGACCGCTCGTCGTGCCAGTCGTGCGGCAGGGCGTGCTCGCCCTCGGGCGGGCGGCGCTTGTAGTCGCCCGACGAGTGGATGCGGTGCTCGCGGGAGCGGAACCCGCGTTCGTCCCCGTGCAACCACGTGTTGCGGGTGTTGAGAATAATGTGGCGCCAGCGGGGCGGGGAGATCGGCACGCGGACGTCCCTTTCAATCTCGGAACGGGACGTCGGGATCCGAGGCGGCGCGGGCTTCGCCCCCTCTGCCCCGGCGGGTTGGGAATGGTCTTGCGCGAGTCACCTACTTTGACTGCGATTAATTAAATGCTCACGCGTCCCCGCTCCCCACTCGACCTCCGACCCACTGCCTACTTCCGCTCTTCCGCTCTTCCGCTCTTCCGCTCTACTTCCCCGGCACCACCTGCACCGCGTCGATCGCCACATTCCCCTTCGCTGCGCCTTCGGTCGTCACCACGACCGCCCCCGGCTTCGCCGGGTCGAACGCGTACGTCCCGAGGGACGTGAACCCGTGCTCCGCCGTCCCGGCGGCCTGCTGGTTCACCTCGACGACCTTCTCGCCGTCGGCCGACACGACCGTCACCCGCACCTTTGGCGACCGGTTCTCGTGCGGCTGGTGTAGGGCCCGAACCTCGTAACGGCCCGCCGCCGGGACGGCGAACTCGAACCGGGCCGACGCCCCGCTGCCGGATTGGGCGTACCGGTAGCTGCTGCCGACGAACCCGGGCAGCCCGGTGCCGCTCTGCCAGGTCCCGGTCAGCTTCGCGGCCGCGTCGTCGACCACGATCCCGGCCAGCTTCTTCGGGTCCAGCGCGCCCTCGGCCACCGCGCCGGCGGCCGGCTGGGTCGCCGCGGCCTTCTTGCGGCTGTGTGAGCTCGCCCGCCCGCCCGTGGCGTTGGCGTCGTACGGCAGCGCCGCCTTGGGGTCGACCGGGTCGATCGCCCGCTCCCGCCGGGCGTTGCCCGGCAGGCTCATCAGTTCCTTCAGCTCGTCGAGGTACTGCGAGTAGACCTCGCGCGGGCCGCAGTTGTTCTTCACGCAGATCGACGCCGCCTTGCCGACCACCTCGCCCATCATCCCGATCGTCCGCATCACCCGGATCGTCCCCAGCGCCTCGTGGTCGACGCTGATCTGCCGCCCGGCCATGAACAGGTTCGGCACGTCCTTCGCGTAGAAGCACCGGTACGGGATCGGGTACCCGTTCTGCCTGTCCACCCCCTTGCCGAACACCGCCTTGGAGATGAACGGGTCCTGCGGGAACTTCTTGGCGTACTGCTCCTTCGGCTCGTGGATGTCGATGTCCCACGTCGTCGGCACGCTCGCGTCCGGGAACTCCTTCTTGGACACGATGTCCTCCCGGCTCAGCACGATGTCCCCCCGCAGCAGCCGGCTCTCGCGGTTGCCGCCGATGTACGCCATCCACTCCAGCTTGGCGTTCGTGTGTTTGGCCGCCCCGTCCCCGTTCTTCATCGCGTTGAACGCCCCGTACGCCGCCCGGAAGTTCCAGTCCCGGATGTACTCCAGGTCCTGGATCGGGTCCCGGAAGAACCCGCCCTCCCAGAACCACTCCGCCTTGCCCCGGACCGGGTACGGGAAGTCCTTCATCTCCAGCGGCAGTGCCCAGTCCGCCTTCGGGAACGCGGCCGGCTTGTCCCCCTCCGCCCACCGCCACATGTTGCTCATGCCCATGTGGCCCTTCTCCTGCACCGCGAACTCGGCCCCGGCCATCGCCCCGAGCGACCCGTGCCCGGTCGTGTCGGCGAACAGTTTGCCGCTGAACCGCGTCTCCGCCCCCGTGCGGGTGTTGGCCGCGACCACCGCCTTGATCGCCTTGCCGTCCATCTCGACCTTGTACATGTGGGTGTCGAGGAACAGCGCGATGTTCTTCTCGGCCTCGGTGATCAGCTCCTTCCGGTCGTCGCCGAACTCCTCCTTCGTCCCCGGCGAGCTCTTGGCCCGGTCGGCGAACTCCTCGACGATCTGCCCGAGCATGGGGTACTTGCCGGTCGTCGTCCCGCCCATCGACCAGACGCGGATCTCGCTGCTGCCGTTCCCGCCGAGCACCGGGCGGTCCTGGATCAGCGCCACCTTGCACCCCATCCGCGCCGCCGAGATCGCCGCCCCCAGCCCGCCGTACCCGCCGCCGACGACGACGAGGTCGAACGGCCCGGCCTCGACCGGCTTGTCCGGCAGGCCCAGCGCCGCCTTCCGCCACGACCCCAGTTCCTTCGCGTCGTTCGGCGGGACGAACGCGGGATCCTTGCTGAACACGATCGCGTCGCACCGGCCCTCGAACCCGGTCAGGTCGTGCAGCCCGACGGCCGCCTCCGGCTTCGTCACCTCGACCTTGCCGCCGTCCTGCCAATGCCAATCCGCGCCCTCGGTCCCGAACGTGGCCGCGAGCGGCTTTCCGTCGACCGTCACCTGGAACTTGCCCGGCTGCCCCGGCGCCTTCCACCGAGCGACCCAGTCCTTCGTCCGGACGAACACCCTGTACGTGCCGGTGCTCGGGAACTTGACCGTGGTCGCCGCGTCCTTCACCGGCTCCCCGAGCCCGTGGGCGAGCAGGTACGGCGAGCCCATGATGTGGATGAACTGCGTGTCGAGCGACCACCCGCCGGGGTCGGCGAAGCCTTCGGCCTCGACGAGCACGGTCTGGGCGGCGGCCGGGGCGGCCGCAGCACCGCCCCAACAAAGCAACGCGAGCAACGCCGGGGCAAAGCGACGGATCTTCATGAGCGGGGTCCCTCGGTCCGGAGCGACACGATAGATAGGTGATTCACCGGCGAGTGTACCCAAGCCGCCGGCGAGCCAAAAACGGAGCCGCCGACGGGTGGGGCCGGCAAGTGGTGTTACTGAAGGCGGGTGGCGGGCGTTGCGGGCGGCGGCGTCGCGGACTCAGTGAATGGGGCGGCGGTTCGCCCGGCCGTTTGTAGCGTTCTGTAACACGCCGCAGCGCCACGGCCGTTGCCTCGCCCGCCCGACGCGAGCATCGGAACGGTGCGGGACGCCCGTCGCTCCCATTGTACCGCGGGGCCGAGATGAAGGGCCGAAACTCACCGAGCGCACGGCGCTTCGCCGCGTGATCTCGAGCGTGGCAGCGAGTACGCACGGAGGGGCGACGGCCGCTCCGCGTGGCACGGGTTTCCAACCCGTGGGGGCGTTTACTCGCGCCCGCGGGCCGTAGCAGGCCCGGACGTGCGTCGGACGGCGCGGCGTGGCCGGCCACACTCCACTCCACTCCGTCCCGGTCACTGCGCTCGGGCTGGTGTGGACCGAATACGGTCCGCCGGGCGTGGGTACACGCCCGCACGGGTTGGAAACCCGTGCCACGGGGAGCGGCCGCCGGCCGGCTAGGCTTGGCCCGACCGCTCACCCGAGGCTCTTGAGGAACGCCTCGATCCGGTCCAGCCCCTTGTCGATCTGCCCCATGCCGGTGGCGAAGCTGAGCCGGACGTGCGTGTCGAATCCGCTGTCGTTCCCCGGCACGACCGCGACGTGGCTCTGCTCCAAGAGCGCGGCGCTGAAGCTGACGGCGTCCGTGATCTTCGTGGCCCCCGCCGACTTGCCGAAGTATGCCGACACGTTCGGGAAGCAGTAGAACGCCCCCCGCGGGCGGACGCAGGTGACGTTCGGCAGGCCGCTCAGCCGCCGCCACATGTGCTCGCCCCGCTTCTCGAACTCGACCCGCATCGCCTCGACCGACTCGGCCCCGCGGGGGTCGGTCAGGGCGGCGACGGCCGGGAACTGCGTGAAGCTGGTGATGTGGCTGTTGATCTGGCTCTGAATCTTGTTGATCGCGTCGATGATCGGCTTGGGCCCGCCGATGTAACCGACCCGCCAGCCGGTCATCGCGAAGCTCTTGCTGTGGCAGTTGAACGTGAGCGTCCGCGCGAACAGGTCGGGGTGGAGCGTGGCGAAGCTGACGGTCTTCAGCCCGGCGTAGGCCAGCTTCTCGTAA
>JAQGHJ010000555.1 GCA_028288905.1 Phycisphaerales bacterium
CAGCGGCACTGCCACCGCCGCCAGCACGACCGTCAGCGGCAGCGTCGCCCAGAACCGCGACCGCTCCCCGACCGGCCCCTGCACGATCCCGGTCGCCAGCACCGTGTACAGCAGGAACAGCAGCGCCCGGGCGTACGCGATCGGCTCGGCCGCGAACCAGTGGGCGAAGCTCAGCCCGAGGTACCGGTTCCGGTCCTGGCTGACGAGGGCGGCCCCGACGAGGTAGAACGCCAGCGCCGCCACCCCCAGGTCGCACGCGGCCCGGGCGGCCACCCCGGCCGAGTTCTTCGCCCGCGCCAGTCCGGCCGCCTGCGTCGCCAGCCCGACCCGGGCCAGCAGCACGGCCAACAGCAACAGTTCCATCGACGGTCCTCCCGAACGCCCTCACCGGTCGGGGGCGGAGGGTAACGAATCGAATGACAGTTGTCCTTTGTCCTTGGTCCTTCGTCATTGGTCATTGGCCGTGCGTCCGGGCGGTCCGGCAGCCGCCGGCTCTACGGACCAGGGTCGACGGACAAAGGAGCAATGACAAAGGACAAGGGACCAAGGACACTGTCCCCATGATCCGCAACGACCGCGGCGACCACTTCCTGCTCGTCACCCAGCACGACCACGCGGCCGCGGCGGCCGCGCTGGCCGGGCAGTTGGGCAACGGGCGGTTCGACGGGCCCGACCCCCGGCCGCAGGTGCTGCTCGGGACCGAACTGCACGACGCCGGGTGGCCGATGCACGACGACCCCGGCGGGGAGGCCGACGGCCCGACCCTCAGTCCGGCCGGGCTGCCCTTGGACGTGCTGGAGGTCAAGCCGCCGCTGGCGACGAACATCTGGCGGGAGTCGGCCCGCCGGGCGGCCGAGCGGGACCCGTACGCCGGGCTGCTCGCGAGCCTGCACGTGTTCACCCTATCGGCATTGGCCGTCAGTCCGACGCTGACGACGAACGAGCGGTTCGAGCGACGGGAGGAGCTGTTCCTGGTCAACCAATTCCAGCAGGACGAGATCGAGCGGCAGGAGTCGCTCCGCGGCAGGCTCGGCCTACGGACTGACCGCCCGCTGCACCTGGGGCTGGCCGCCCCGAACGTCGACCGCGACGAGGACCGGCTGCGGTTCAACTTCGCCTGGCTCCGGCTGTGCGACGCTGTCAGCCTCGACGCCTGCGCGGGCCGCCGGCTGTTCGACAAGTCCCCCGTCGTCCACCCGCGGGTCGGGTCGACCGGGATGGAGCTGGCGATGGCCCACCCGGAGCCGGACGTGGTGACGCTCGACCCGTGGCCGTTCGCCGCCGGCCGGGTCGAGTTGGCCGTGCCGGCCCGCCGGGTGCGGCGGGAGCCGTTCGAAAGCGTTGAGGCATTCCGCGCCGCGTACGCAGCCGCGGAGCCGGTGACCCACCGGATGACCGTGCGGCCGGGGTGAAGGAGGAGTAAGAGGTGGGGCATGGGCGCATGGAATCCGCGCGAGGCCGCGGCGGCTCCACGCGGCTCCTAGCCCGCCGACCGCCGACATGCACCCCCGGACCCCCCCACCCATCGCCGACCCTACCGCTTCCGCCCGCGGTGCCAGTACACTTCCTGGCATGACCCTCCGCCTGGCGCCGTTGTCCCTGATCGCCGCCCTCGCTGCCGCCGGGTGCGGGGCCGGGACCCGGACCGACACGTTCGACATCGACATCAAGAACGGGACGAGCGGGCCGGTGACGCTCAGCTTGGCCAAGAGTGGTCCGCCGTACGAGCCGACGTGGGCGACGCCGGAGGACCTGGCGATCGAGTCGCCGAAGATCCGGGAGGAGTGGGCCGGCAACCCGAGCGGGATGGGGACGATCCCGCCGGGCAAGACGGCGTCGGTCAAGGGGCTGACCGGCCGGTTCGACGGCGGCAGCCGCGGCCTGCTGCGGGCGTACGCCGGCGAGCTGACGATCTCGCAGATGCTCGCCCGCGGGAAGGACAGCCCGGACCGGGTCGAAGTCCCGCTCGTCCCCGGAGCGAACCGGGTCGTGCTGACCGACAAGGGCGGCAGGATCGGCGTCGAGAAGGAGAAGTGATAAGCTTCTCCCGGCCGGGGGGCGGAACACGAATGTCCACGAAGGGCACGAAGACCCACCAATAGAACAAAAGTAGTGAAGCGGGTTCCAACTCCTTCACCGCCCTTCCCATTCATGGATATTCGTGCACTTCGTGGACATTCGTGTTCCTCGAGCGATCGCCGCGACCGGCTAGCCAGACCTATGTCCTACACCCAGCACCAATCCGAGGCTGAGCCGATTGTCGCCCGGGTGGCCGTCGTCACACTCAGCGACACGCGGACGGAGGCGACGGACGGGAGCGGGCAGGCGATCCGCCGGCTCGTGGCGGACGCGGGGCACGTGGTCGTCCGGTACCACCTGATACGGGATGAGCCGGCCGACTTGGAGGCGCTGCTCCGGGAGCTGCTGAGCCATCCGGACGTGGATGTCGTGCTGACGAACGGCGGGACCGGCATTGGCGGCCGGGACCGAACGATGGGCGTCGTTGACCGGCTGATCGAGACGCCGCTGCCCGGGTTCGGCGAGCTGTTCCGGATGCTGTCGTGGGAGCAGGTCGGCAGCGGCGCGATGCTCAGCCGAGCGTCCGGCGGCGTGGCCGAGGGCGGCAAGCTGCTGTTCGCCATGCCCGGGTCGACGAAGGCGGTCGAGCTGGCGATGTCCCGGCTCGTGCTGCCGGAGTTGAAGCACCTGCTGCGGGAACTGCGGAAGTAGGCGGCCGCTCCCCCGTGGCACGGGCGTCCCGCCCATGCTAATGCCGCGACAGTCCCGCTGCATTGTCGGTTCGGGGTGGCTCGCCGCGCCCTCGCACGAGCACGGGCG